>JAPSIJ010000070.1 GCA_031178805.1 Cellulomonas sp.
CGGATCGACGAGACGAGGGATCTGGATGGACGTCGTGTACGGCCTGCTGGTCGTGCTGCACCTGGTGGGCTGGGCGATCGTGCTGGGCGGCTGCCTGGTCACGCTGCGGCAGCCGGCCTTCCCGAAGGGGGCGCTGCACGGCGCCCTGACGGCGCTGGTGACCGGTGTGGTGATGGTCGGGCTGCGGTCCGCCGAGGTGGGCGGGCTCGAGCCCCCGGACAACGCGAAGATCGGCGTCAAGCTGGTCGTCTCCCTGGTCGTGACCGGGCTGGTCTGGTACGGCGCGCGGCGCCCGGAGAAGGTCACGCGCGGCCTGGTCGGCGCGACGCTCGGGCTGACGCTGCTGAACGTGCTGGTCGCGGTGCTGTGGCGGTGACGGCCGCGTGAGCGGGGTCGGCGAGCTCGTCGTCGCCCTGGTCGTCCTCGTCGGGCTGTTCGGCGTGGTCGTGCAGGTGCTGCCGGGCGCGCTGCTGGTGCTCGGGGCCGTCGCGGTCTGGGGCGTGGTCACCGGCGGCGCGGTCGGCTGGACCGTCCTCGCGGTGGCCGTGGTCGCGACCGCCGTCGCCGCGGTGGCCAAGTACCTGCTGGCGGGTCGCTACCTGGTGCGCAGCGGCGTGCGGAACCGCACGCTGCTGTGGGGCGGGGTGCTCGGCGTCGTCGGGTTCTTCGTGATCCCGGTGGTCGGGCTCCCCGTCGGTTTCGTCGGGGGCGTCTACCTGGCCGAGCGGCTGCTGGCGCACCGCGCGCACCCGGACGCGTGGCGGGCGACCGTCGCGGCGCTGAAGGCGACGGGTCTGAGCATCCTGGTGGAGCTCGCCGGTGCGCTCGTGGCGACCGGCGCCTGGGTGGTCGGCCTGCTCGTCACCTAGGCCCGGCGGCCTGCCGCACCCGCGACCGGGCGTGCGAGGATGGTCGCCTAGCGGCCCCCGGGTCGGAGAGGCGGCCGGCATGGACCGCAGCAGCTCCCAGCACCGCCCGCACCCGGTGGTCCTCGCCGTCATCGACCAGCAGCTCGACGACTTCGCGGCGCACGCCGCCGGCGCGCTCGGCCGGGCCGCCTCGTGCAGCATCACGATGGACGTGGCGGGCGAGCTGCGCCGGTCCGCCAGCAGCGACGCGGCCGCCGCCGCCTGCGACGACGCCGAGGTCGAGACCGGCGACGGGCCGTGCCTCGACGCCATGGCGGACGCCCGGGTGGTGGTGGTCGACGACGTGCGCGCCGAGCGGCGCTGGCCCGGCTGGACGGCGGCCACGACCGCGGCGGGCTTCCGCTCGGCCGGCGCGTTCCCTGGCCACTCCCGGTCCGGGACCCCGGTCGCGGTGAACGTCTACCGCCGGCACGCCGGTCCCTGGCAGGCCGACGAGCTCGTGCGCGCTGACCTGTACGCGCAGCAGGTGGCCCGCGTGCTGGACCTGTGCCTGCACATCGGCAGCCTGCAGCACCAGCACCGGGTGCTGCGGGAGGCCCTCGCCGCGCAGGCCGCCATCGACCAGGCGGTCGGGGCCGTGATGGCCACGCGCGGCTGCGACGCCGCGACGGCGCTGGCCGAGCTGCGCAGCGCGGCGGGCGGCCGGAACGGCACCCTGTCCGCCGCCGCGGCGGCGGTCCTGGACGACCTGCAGCCGCCCCGGACCGTCTGAGCGCGCGTCAGCGGGCGGTCAGCGCGCCGGCAGCAGCAGCCCGTCCAGCCCGAGCATGCGCAGCAGCGCGACCAGGTGGTCCGGCGGGTCGAGCAGCCGGACGTCCAGCCCGGCGCGGGTGCACGCGGTGGCGCACCGGACCAGGAACGCGATGCCGGTCGAGTCGATGAACCGGATGCCGGCGGCGTCCAGCACCACGGGCCGGGCCGCCGCCACCGCGACGGCCACCGCCGCGTCGGCCTGCTGCCGCAGCGCGCCGTCGATCTCGCCGGTGAGGCGCACCACCGTCCCGGCGGCGGTCTCCTCCGCGCCGATCGTGCCCACTGCTGCGTCCATCGTCACGGGGGTTCCCTGCGGCCGTCCTGCGCCGGGTCCGGCTACCCGCCGGGTCGAGCCAAGCACACCGGCGCCCCCGCTGTCTCCCCCCTGCCCGCGGACCGGTCCGCGGCGGGTGCCCCGGCTGTCGGTGGGGGCGCCTAGGCTTGATCCCGCCATGACGTCGCTCTTCGAGAACCTGCCCCTGCCCGGCCTCGCCGACCTCGGCCGCCTGCCCGCC
Organism: Cellulomonas sp.; assembly: GCA_031178805.1. Lineage (GTDB taxonomy): Bacteria > Actinomycetota > Actinomycetes > Actinomycetales > Cellulomonadaceae > Cellulomonas. The sequence goes on from JAPSIJ010000070.1 coordinate 2,198, forward strand.
GCCGTCCCGCCCCGGGCGGACGCCCGCGACGACGGCGACGACCGCCCCGCCGACGCGCCCCGCGGCCGCGACCGCGCGCCCGCCGTGGACGCGGACGCCCTGCTGGTGGGCCTGAACCCCCAGCAGCGGGCGGCGGTGCTGCACCACGGCGGCCCCCTGCTCATCGTGGCCGGCGCGGGCTCGGGCAAGACGCGGGTGCTCACCCACCGCATCGCGCACCTGCTCGCGACGCGGCAGGCGCGGGCGGGGGAGATCCTCGCGATCACCTTCACCAACAAGGCCGCGGCCGAGATGCGCGAGCGCGTCGCCGCCCTGGTCGGGCCCTCGGCGCGTGCGATGTGGGTCTCGACGTTCCACTCCGCCTGCGTGCGGATCCTGCGCCGGGAGGCGACCACGCTCGGGCTGCGGTCGTCGTTCTCGATCTACGACGCGGCCGACTCCCAGCGGCTGCTCACGCTGGTGGCGCGCGAGCTCGACCTCGACCCCAAGCGGTACCCGCCGAAGGCGCTGGCGTCGAAGATCTCGAACCTCAAGGACGAGCTGGTCGACCCGGACACGTTCGCGTCGACCTCCGGCGGCGGCGGGGCCAACGACTTCGACCAGGCGCTCGCGCAGGTCTACACCCGCTACCAGCAGCGGCTGCGCCAGGCGAACGCCCTCGACTTCGACGACCTGATCATGACCACGGTCAACCTGCTGCAGGCGTTCCCCGCCGTCGCGGAGCACTACCGGCGCCGGTTCCGGCACGTGCTGGTCGACGAGTACCAGGACACGAACCACGCCCAGTACGTGCTGGTCCGCGAGCTCGCGGGCGCCGGCTCGGACGAGGGCGACGTGCCGCGCGGCGAGCTCACCGTGGTGGGCGACGCCGACCAGTCGATCTACGCGTTCCGCGGCGCGAGCATCCGCAACATCATGGAGTTCGAGGCGGACTACCCGGACGCCACGACGATCAAGCTCGAGCAGAACTACCGCTCGACCCAGAACATCCTGTCCGCGGCGAACGCGGTGATCAGCCGCAACCCCGGCCGGCAGCCGAAGCGGCTGTGGACCGACTCGGGGTCCGGGCCGAAGATCGTCGCCTACGTCGCGGACAACGAGCACGAGGAGGCGCGGTTCGTCGCGGAGGAGATCGACCGCCTCGGCGACTCCGACGGCGTGCGCCCCGGCGACGTCGCGGTGTTCTACCGCGCCAACGCGCAGTCGCGCGCGCTGGAGGAGGTGCTGATCCGGGTCGGCCTGCCGTACAAGGTCGTCGGCGGCACCCGGTTCTACGAGCGCCGCGAGATCAAGGACGCGGTGGCGTACCTGCGGGCCATCGCCAACCCGGACGACGACGTGAACCTGCGCCGGATCCTCAACGTGCCCAAGCGCGGGCTGGGCGACCGGTCGGAGTCGATGGTCGCGGTGTTCGCCGAGCGGGAGCGGATCTCGTTCGGCGCCGCGCTGGACCGGGTGGACGAGGTGCCCGGGCTCGGCACGCGCGCGATCACCGGCCTGCGGGCGTTCGCCGAGATGATGGCGGACCTGCGCGCGCTGGTGGAGTCCGGCGCGGGCCCCTCGGAGGTGCTGTCCGTCGTGCTCGACCGCAGCGGCTACCTCGCGGAGCTGCGCGCCAGCGAGGACCCGCAGGACCAGACGCGCGTCGAGAACCTCGCCGAGCTGCACGCCGTGGCCAGCGAGTTCGAGCAGTCCGAGCCCGACGGCGACCTCGCGGACTTCCTGGAGCGCGTGTCGCTCGTCGCGGACTCCGACCAGATCCCGTCCGACGACGGCGGGGACGACGACCGGCCGGACCAGGGCGTCATCACGCTGATGACGCTGCACACGGCCAAGGGGCTGGAGTTCCCGGTGGTGTTCCTCACCGGCATGGAGGACGGCACCTTCCCGCACATGCGGTCGCTGGCGGACACCGACCAGCTCGCGGAGGAGCGCCGGCTCGCCTACGTCGGCCTGACCCGCGCGCGGGAGCGGCTGTACATCTCGCGCGCCGCGGTCCGCACCGCGTGGGGCGTGCCCAACGAGTTCCCGCCCAGCCGGTTCCTCGACGACCTGCCCGACGAGCTGCTGGACTGGCGGCGCCGGGAGTCGAGCACCGACCGGCTCCGCGGCCCCGGCGGGTTCCTCGGCGGCCGGTCCGGCTACGCCTCGGGCGGCTCCGGCGGCGGCTCGGGCTCCGGGTCCGGGACGGCGTCGTGGAAGAAGAGCTCGGCGGCGTCCCGCGCCGGCGGCACCGCGGCGAAGGCCCCCGGGTCGGGCGGCGCCACCTTCGGCTCGGCGACCCCGCGCCCGGACGCGGCGATCCCGACGCTGCAGGTCGGCGACCGGGTGACGCACGACGCCTACGGGCTCGGCACGGTCGTGGCGGTGGAGGGCGGCGGCCCGAACGCGGTGGCGAAGGTCGACTTCGGCACCGAGGGCACCAAGCGGCTGCTGCTGCGGTACTCGCCGGTCACCAAGCTCTGACCGACCGCCCCCGCCACGGGGACATCTCGGGCATGATCGGGTCATGCGCAGCCCCCTGTTCGACCAGGTCAACTCCGAGGTCCAGACCCCCGACCGCTACGCCCTGCAGAGCACCAAGATGCTCAAGGTGACGCTCGGGCCCGACGTCCTCGCGGCGAAGGGCGCGATGGTCGCCCACCAGGGCCAGGTGCAGTTCCACCACGAGTCGTCCGGCTCGCTGGCCCGGTTCGTCAAGCGGGCGATCAGCGCCGACGACCAGCCCCTGATGCGGGTCTCCGGGCCGGGCGAGGTGTTCTTCGCCCGGGCCGCGGAGCACGTGTTCCTGCTCCAGCTCGAGGGCGACGCGATCAGCGTCGGCGGCTCGTCGCTGCTCGCGTTCGACGCCGACCTGCAGTGGGACATCCACCGGACCAAGGGCGCCGGGATGATGACCGGCGGGTTCTTCAACACCCTGATCCAGGGCCACGGCATGGTCGCGCTGACCTCGCACGGCCAGCCGATGATCCTCGACTGCTCGCAGCAGCCGACGTTCGTGGACCCGAACGCCGCGGTGTGCTGGTCGGCGAACCTGACGCCCGGCGTCGTGTCGAGCATGAACGTCAGCTCGCTGCTGCGCGGCGGCACCGGCGAGGCGTTCCAGTACGCGTTCCACGGCCCGGGCTTCGTCGTGGTGCAGCCGTCCGAGGGCTACCCGGTCCCGCCGACGTCCTGACGCGCGGGGGCCGCTGGGGCGTCAGGCCGCGGCGGCCCCGAGCCGCGCCGTCACGTCCGCCGCCAGCGCCGCCGGGTCGACGCCGCACCGGCGCAGCAGCGCGTGGCCGTCGCTGTCGTCCAGGCGGACCACGGCGAGCAGCACGTGCCCGGCCTCGATCCGCCGGTGCCCGAGGCGGATCGCCTCGCGCAGCGAGACCTCCAGGGTCTTCTTCGCGTCCCGGCTGAACGGCAGGTGCCCGGGGGAGCGGCGGCCGCCCGGGCCGCGGCGGTCGGCGCGGTCCAGCGCGCCGGCCCCGAACACGGTGTCCGCCTGCCGGCGGACGGCGTCCAGGTCGATGCCGAGCGCGGCGAGCGCGCCGGCGTCCAGGTCGTCGGTGCCGAACCGGTCGAGCAGCGCCTCCCGGGTGGCGCCGTGCTCGGCGAGCGCGCGGGCGGCGGGGTCGTCGACCCCGGCGAGCGCGACCACGAGGTGCGCCGGGGTGATGCGCGGGTCGCCGAGGTCGCGGGCGACCTGCTGCGCCTGCTCGACGGTGCGGCGGGCGCCGGTGGTGAACCTCTCGAACATCGTCGTCTCCTTCGGTGCGGGACCCGGGTCAGGGCGTGCGGCGGTGGTGCTTCTGGTGGACGGCCTGGCGGCTGACGCCGAGCGCGTCCGCGATGTCCTGCCACGACCAGCCGAGCTCGCGGGCCCGGCCGACCTGCAGGGTCTCCAGCCGGTCGGCCAGCACCCGGAGCGAGCGCACGGCCCGCAGGCCGGTCGCGGGGTCCCCGGCGGTGGCGGCGGCGAGGGCCCCGGCGGTGTCGCCGGCCGCGGCGGGGTCGGCGTCGGTGGTGTCCATGCCGTCAAGGTTGCTTGACGTCGCCGCGCCTGTCAAGACGTCTTGACGTTGCGACCCGGGTCACATATCTCGACGTGGAGATAAACCCGCGGGCCCGGGCTACGATCGTCCGCGGCAGAGCAGCCGGTCCCCGCACGGGCTGCAGGGCGACGGAAGGACCGCGACAGGTGGACCTGTTCGAGTACCAGGCACGCGACATGTTCGAGAAGCACGGGGTGCCCGTCCTGGGCGGGATCGTCGCCACGACGCCCGCCGAGGCGCGTGCCGCGGCGCAGACCCTCCTGGACGCCGAGGGCGCCACCGGCGTGGTCGTCGTCAAGGCGCAGGTGAAGACCGGCGGCCGGGGCAAGGCCGGCGGCGTGAAGATCGCCCGCTCCGCGGAGGAGGCCGAGCAGCGCGCCGCCGAGATCCTCGGCATGGACATCAAGGGCCACACCGTGCACCGCGTGATGATCGCGGCCGGCGCCCGCATCGCGACGGAGTACTACTTCTCGCTGCTGCTGGACCGCGCCGAGCGCCGGTACCTGGCGATGGCCAGCGTCGAGGGCGGCATGGAGATCGAGCAGCTCGCGGTCGAGCGGCCCGAGGCGCTCGCCCGCGTCGCCGTCGACCCGCGCACCGGCATCGACGCGGCGAAGGCCGACGAGATCGTCGCCACCGCCGGCTTCGACGCCGAGGTGGCCCCGAAGGTCGCCGCGGTGCTGCAGAAGCTGTGGGACGTCTACCGCGAGGAGGACGCCACGCTGGTCGAGGTGAACCCGCTCGTGCTCACCGAGGACGGCGACGTCGTCGCGCTCGACGGCAAGGTCACCCTGGACGGCAACGCGGAGTTCCGGCACGACGACCACGCCGCCCTCGAGGACGCGGCCGCCGCGGACCCGCTGGAGGCCCGCGCCAAGGAGAAGGACCTCAACTACGTCAAGCTCGACGGCGAGGTCGGCGTGATCGGCAACGGCGCGGGGCTCGTGATGAGCACCCTGGACGTCGTCGCGTACGCCGGGCAGCAGCACGGCGACGTGAAGCCGGCCAACTTCCTGGACATCGGCGGCGGCGCCTCGGCCGAGGTGATGGCCGCGGGCCTGGACATCATCCTGTCCGACCCGCAGGTGAAGTCGGTGTTCGTCAACGTGTTCGGCGGCATCACGGCGTGCGACGCCGTGGCCAACGGCATCGTCGCGGCGCTGGGCATCCTGGGCGACCAGGCCACCAAGCCGCTGGTCGTGCGCCTGGACGGCAACAACGTCGTCGAGGGCCGCCGCATCCTGCGGGACGCGGCCCACCCGCTCGTGACGCTGGCCGAGACCATGGACGGGGGCGCCGCCGAGGCCGCCCGCCTGGCCGCGACCGCCTGACCCCCGAACCGCAGCGACGCGAGAGACGAGAGACGAACGCAATGGCGATCTTCCTGACCGCGGAGTCCAAGGTCATCGTGCAGGGCATGACCGGCTCCGAAGGCAGCAAGCACACCACCCGCATGCTGGCGTCGGGCACCACCGTCGTCGGTGGCGTGAACCCCCGCAAGGCCGGCACCAGCGTCGAGTTCCCGCGGGGTGACGGCTCCGGCCTGACCGTGGCGATCCCGGTGTTCGGCTCGGTGGCGCAGGCCGTCGAGGCGACCCGCGCCGACGTGTCCGTGATCTTCGTGCCGCCGGCCTTCACCAAGGCCGCCGTCATCGAGGCCGTGGACGCGGGCGTGCCGCTCATCGTGATCATCACCGAGGGCGTGCCGGTGGCCGACACCGCCGAGTTCTTCGCCTACGCCCAGGACAAGGGCGTGCGGCTGCTCGGCCCGAACTGCCCGGGCCTGATCAGCCCCGGGAAGTCGAACGTCGGCATCATCCCCTCGGACATCACCGGCCCCGGCCGGATCGGCCTGGTGTCGAAGTCCGGCACGCTGACCTACCAGATGATGTACGAGCTGCGGGACCTCGGGTTCTCCACGGCCGTCGGCATCGGCGGCGACCCGATCATCGGCACCACGCACATCGACGCGCTCGCCGCGTTCGAGGCCGACCCCGAGACCGACCTGATCGTGATGATCGGCGAGATCGGCGGCGACGCCGAGGAGCGGGCCGCGGCCTACATCAGCGAGCACGTCACCAAGCCGGTCGTCGGCTACGTGGCCGGGTTCACCGCGCCGGAGGGCAAGACGATGGGCCACGCCGGCGCCATCGTGTCCGGCTCGGCCGGCACGGCGCAGGCGAAGAAGGAGGCCCTCGAGGCCGCGGGCGTCAAGGTCGGCACCACGCCGACCGAGACCGCCGAGCTGGCCCGGGCGCTGCTGTCCTGACGCACCGCCACCCGCACGACGCGACCGCCGCGGCGGCCCCCCCCCGGGGCGGCCCGGCGGTCGCGGCGCGTCCGGCGTGGGGCACGCCACCCGCGCCGCGCCGGGCGGGTTCAGCGGCCCGGGCCGCCGGTGCGGGGACGATGAGGGCGTGAGCAGCGCACCCGGCAACCGGACCCCGGGGCGGTCCGTGCCCGGGGCCCGCCGGCGCCGGGTGCTCGACGACGCGGCCCCGCCCCGGTTCTTCGTCAGCGACCTGGACGGCGCCCCGCGGTGGGTCGGCGGCGCGCTCGCCGGGCTGCAGGCCGCGCTGCTGTCGCTGCTCGTCGTGGTGCTGCCCGCCGTCGCGGCGTACGTGGCGACCTCCTCGGCGCCGGCCACCACCGGCGTGCCCTGGACGCGCGCCGTGACCGTCGCGTCCGGGCTGTGGCTGCTCGGGCACGGGGTGCCGCTCACCCTGGCGCCCAGCGTGACGCTCGTGCCGCTGGGGCTGACGGCGCTGGCGGTGTTCGTCTGCTACGCCTCCGCGCGCCGCTCCGGCTACGCCACCGGCTCCGCGCTGGGCGCGGGCGTCGCGGCGTACGCGGGCGTGCTGCTGGTGGTCGGCCTGGCCACCGGCGTGCCCCTGCTGCACCTGGGAGCCGGGTTGCTCGGGGGCGGCGCGGTGGCGGGCCTCGGTCTCGGCGCCGGGCTGCTGCGCCGGCCGGAGGCGCCGCGGCTGCGGGACCTGCTCGCGCCGGTCCGCACCCGGCTGCCCGCGCCGGTGGGGCGGGGGATCGCGGCCGGGACGGCGGCGCTGGCGCTGCTGGTGCTGGCCGCCGCGCTGCTGGCCACCGTGTGGGTGCTCACCGGCCGCAGCGCGATCGGCGAGATCGTCTCCGGGCTGCGGCTCGACGCGGTCGGCTCCGTGGTGCTCGCCCTCGGCGAGCTGGCCTACGCCCCGACCCTGGTGCTGTGGGCGTTCGCCTGGCTGACCGG
>JAPSIJ010000528.1 GCA_031178805.1 Cellulomonas sp.
CAGTCGACGACCGTCGGGGTGGACGACGCGCCCGCGCTCGCGGCCCTGGCCGGCGAGCTCGGCGTGGTGTTCTACGAGGCGCCGGTGTCCGGCACCCGCCAGCCCGCCGAGGCCGGCCGGCTGGTCGTGCTCGCCGCGGGCCCGGTCGCCGGGCGCGACGTCGTCACCCCGGTGCTGGACGCCGTCGGCGCCCGCACGGTCTGGACGGGGGAGGACGGCGTGGCCGGCACCGCCACCCGGCTCAAGCTGGTGGTGAACAGCTGGGTGATCACCGTCGCGAACGCCGCCGGCGAGGTGCTGGCGCTCGCCGGGGCGCTCGGCGTGGACCCGGACCGGTTCTTCGAGGTGCTCGACGGCGGCCCGCTCGACACCCCGTTCCTGCGCGCGAAGGTGGACCTGGTCCGCGAGGACCGGCTGCGGCCGGCGGCGTTCGCCGTGGGCACCTCCCGCAAGGACGCGCACCTGATCGTCGGCGCGGCGCGCGCCCACGGCCTGCGGCTCGACGGCGCCGAGGCGTTCGCCGCCCGCCTGGACCGCGCCGCCGAGCAGGGACGCACGGACGAGGACATGGCGGCCACCGCCCACACCAGCACCGCGCCCGGGCCGGAGGCCTAGGATCGACGTCGTGCGAGGCGAGTACAAGGTCCCCGGTGGCAAGCTCGTGGCGGCGGACGTGGAGGTGGTCGACGGCGCGCTCGCGGACGTGAGCGTCAGCGGCGACTTCTTCCTGGAGCCCGACGCCGCGCTCGCGGTGATCGACGAGGCCCTGCGCGGCCGCCCCGCGGACGCCCGCGTCGCCGACCTGACGACGGCGATCGAGGACGGGCTGCGCCGGGCCGAGGCCGACGGCCGGTTCGACGTGCCGGTGCAGATGGTCGGGTTCACCGCCGAGTCGGTCGCCATCGCGGTGCGCCGCGCGCTCGGGCACGCCACCGGCTGGCAGGACCACACCTTCGAGGTGCTCCGGCCCGGCCCGCTGCCGCCCGCCGTGCTGGGCGCGCTGGACCAGGTGCTCACCGAGGAGCTCGCCGCCGGCCGCCGCGGGCCCACCCTGCGGTTCTGGGAGTGGACCGAGCGCGCGGTGTTCATCGGCTCGTTCCAGTCGCTGCGCAACGAGGTGGACCCCGAGGGCGTGGCCAAGCACGACGTGACGGTCGTCCGGCGGATCTCCGGCGGCGGCGCCATGTTCATGGAGGCCGGCAACTGCATCACGTTCTCGCTGGTGGTGCCGGCGTCGCTGGTGGACGGGCTGTCGTTCGAGCAGTCGTACCGGTTCCTCGACGACTGGGTGATCGGCGCCCTCGCGGAGGTCGGCGTGACCGCGACCTTCTCCGGCCTGAACGACGTCGCGTCGCCCGCCGGGAAGATCGCCGGCTCCGCGCAGAAGCGCCTGGCCGGCGGCGCCGTGCTGCACCACATGACGATGGCGTACGACATCGACGCCGACAAGATGGTCGAGGTGCTGCGGATCGGCCGGGAGAAGCTGTCCGACAAGGGCACGGCGAGCGCCAACAAGCGGGTCGACCCGGTGCGCTCCCAGACCGGCATGCCGCGCGAGGCCGTCATCGACGCGTTCGAGGCGTACTTCCGCTCCCGCTACCGCACCGTCGACGGCGAGCTGCGCCCCGAGGAGCTCGCGCGCGCCGAGGAGCTCGTCGCGGAGAAGTTCGGCAACCCGGAGTGGACCGCCCGCGTGCCGTGAGGCGACCAGGGTCGGGTCCGGGGCATCCCGGATGCGCGGGACGACGTCCCTGCGCCAGGCTGGACCCGTGAAGGCCCTCCTCAACGTCATCTGGCTGCTGTTCGGCGGCATCTGGCTCGCGCTCGGCTACGTGCTGGCGGGCATCGTGTGCTGCATCCTGATCGTCACCATCCCGTTCGGCATCGCGTCGTTCCGGATGGCCAGCTACGCGCTGTGGCCGTTCGGCCGCACGATCGTGGAGCACCCGCGCGCCGGCGCGCTGTCGACGGTCGGCAACGTGATCTGGGTGCTGGTCGCCGGCTGGTGGCTCGCCATCGGGCACCTGACCACGGCCGCGGCGCAGGCGGTGACGATCGTCGGCATCCCGCTGGCCGTCGCGAACCTCAAGATGATCCCGGTGTCCCTGGTGCCGCTCGGCAAGGAGATCGTGCCGACCGACCG
>JAPSIJ010000529.1 GCA_031178805.1 Cellulomonas sp.
CGCGAGCACGCGCTGTCCGGGCACAGCATGGCGCCGGGCCACGACATGGACCCCGACGAGGACACCTCGGCCCCCACCGACACCCGCGGGACCGACCTGCGCCGCCGGCTGCGCGTCGCGGCGGTGCTGACCGTGCCGGTCGTGGTGCTGTCCATGGTGCCGGCGACCCAGTTCCGCGGCTGGCAGTGGCTGGTCGCGGCGCTCGCGCTGCCGGTGGTGACGTGGGCGGCGTGGCCGTTCCACCGCGCCGCCGCCCGCGCCGCCCGGCACGGCGCCTCCACGATGGACACCCTGGTGTCGATCGGCGTGGTCGCGGCGACCGCCTGGTCGCTGTGGGCGCTGCTGCTCGGCGGTGCCGGGGAGCTCGGCATGACGATGCAGCCGACGCTGTGGCCCGCGGCCGACGCCGGCGGCCACATGCCGGAGCTGTACTTCGAGGTGGCGGCCGTGGTCACCACGTTCCTGCTGGCCGGCCGGTACGCCGAGCACCGGGCCCGCCGCCGCGCGGGCGACGCCCTGCGGGCGCTGCTCGACCTCGGCGCGAAGGACGTCGCCCTGCTCGTGACCGGCCCCGACGGCCGGCGCGCCGAGCAGCGCGTCCCGGTGGACCGCCTGCACCCGGGCGACGAGTTCGCGGTGCGCCCGGGCGAGAAGGTGGCGACGGACGGCGTGGTCGTCTCCGGCACCAGCGCCGTGGACACCAGCCTGCTGACCGGCGAGCCCGTGCCCGTGGACGTGGGCCCGGGCGACGAGGTCACCGGCGCGACCGTCAACACCGGCGGCCACCTGGTCGTCCGCGCGACCCGCGTCGGCGACGAGACCCGGCTGGCCCAGATCGGGCGGCTGGTGTCCGCCGCGCAGACCGGCAAGGCACCCGTGCAGCGGCTGGCCGACCGGATCTCGGCGGTGTTCGTGCCGGTGGTCCTGGTGCTCGCGCTGGCGACGCTCGGCGTGTGGCTGCTCAGCGGCGCCCCGGCGCAGGCGGCGTTCACCGCGGCGGTCGCCGTGCTGATCATCGCCTGCCCGTGCGCCCTCGGGCTGGCCACGCCCACGGCCCTGCTCGCCGGGACGGGCCGCGGCGCCCAGCTCGGCGTGCTGATCAAGGGCCCGGAGATCCTCGAGCAGACCCGCACGGTCGACACGGTCGTGCTGGACAAGACGGGGACCGTCACCGAGGGCCGGATGGCGCTGGTCGACGTGCTGGTGCCCGCGGGCGCCGACCGCACGGAGGTGCTGCGGTACGCCGGCGCGGTCGAGCAGCTCGCGGAGCACCCGATCGCCCGGGCGGTGGCCGACGCCGCCGCGACCGGTGCCGCCCCGGACGCCGGGGTGGGCGCGGACGGCGTGGTGATCGGCGCCGACGAGGTGCACGACTTCCGGGCCGAGGTCGGCCGCGGGGTCAGCGGCGTGGTCCGCGCCGCGCACTCCGGGGTGGGGCTGTCCCGCCGCGTCCTGGTGGGCCGGCCCGGCTGGCTGGCCGAGCAGGGCGTCCCCGCGGACGACGACCTCGCCGCGCGGTTCGCCGCCGCGGAGGCCGACGGCGCGACCGCGGTGCTGGTCGCCTGGGACGGCGCCCCGCGCGGGGTGCTCGTGCTGCGGGACCCGGTGAAGCCGACGTCCCGCACGGCGGTCGAGGAGCTGCGGGCGATCGGCCTGCTGCCCGTGCTGCTCACCGGCGACAACGCCGGCGCGGCCCGGGCGGTGGCCCGCGAGGTCGGCATCGCCGAGGCGGACGTCGTCGCGGAGGTGCTGCCCGCCGACAAGGTCGACGTCGTCCGGCGCCTGCAGTCCGAAGGGCACCGGGTCGCGATGGTGGGCGACGGCGTGAACGACGCCGCGGCGCTGGCCACCGCGGACCTCGGCCTCGCGATGGGCACCGGCACGGACGTGGCCATCGAGGCCGCCGACGTCACGCTGGTCCGCGGCGACCTGCGGTCGGCAGCGCAGGCCGTGCGGCTGTCCCGCCGCACGCTGCGGGTCGTGAAGCAGAACCTGTTCTGGGCGTTCGCCTACAACGTCGCGGCGATCCCGCTCGCGGCGCTCGGCCTGCTGAACCCGATGATCGCGGGCGCCGCGATGGCGTTCAGCTCGGTGCTCGTCGTGGCGAACTCGCTGCGGCTGCGCCGGTTCGCCTGACC
>JAPSIJ010000071.1 GCA_031178805.1 Cellulomonas sp.
CGGGTGATCTCCCGGAACGGCGAGTCGAGGATCCGCAGCGGGACCGGCAGGTCCATCGCCTCCCACTGGTCGCGCAGCCGCTGCGCGTCCTCGGTGTCCACGCCCACGGTGACGGCCTCCAGCACCTGCGGGCGCGAGGCGCGCGCGTAGGCCAGGGCGCGCATGGTGGGCCGGTGCAGGTGCGAGACCAGCACGATGGCGTGCACCCGGCTCGGCAGCGCGCGGGCGGACGTGAGGTCGTCGCCGAGCGCGAGCTCGTCGCGCACCGTGTCGTAGTGCCGGCGGATGCCCTGCATGCCGACGAACACGACGATCATCGCGAGGATCGCGATCCACGCACCGAGCATGAACTTGGTGATCAGCACGATCACCAGCACCGTGGCGGTCATCCCGAAGCCGATCGCGTTGATCACGCGGGAGCGGACCATCTGCGTGCGGCGCTGCGGGTCCGGCTGGGTGCGCAGCTCGCGCGTCCAGTGCCGGATCATGCCGAGCTGGGACAGCGTGAACGAGACGAACACGCCCACGATGTACAGCTGGATCAGCCGGGTCACCTGGGCGTCGAACGCGACGATCAGCGCGATCGCGCCCGCGGCCAGCGCCACGATGCCGTTGGAGAACGCGAGGCGGTCGCCGCGGGTGTGCAGCTGGCGCGGCAGGTAGCCGTCCTTGGCGAGGATCGAGCCGAGCACCGGGAAGCCGTTGAACGCGGTGTTCGCGGCCAGCACCAGGATCAGCCCGGTGACCACGGCCACCAGGTAGAACGCGGGCGGGAACGACGCGAACACCGTCTGCGCGAGCTGGCCGATCACCGGGTCCTGCACGTAGTCCTCGCCGACGGGGACACCGTCGCGCAGCAGCTGGGTCGCAGGGTCCTCGACGTAGTGGATCCCGGTGAGCCGGGCCAGCGTGAGGATCGACATGATGAGGAAGACGGACAGGCAGCCGAGCAGCAGCAGCGTCGTGGCGGCGTTGCGGGACTTGGGCTTGCGGAACGACGGCACGCCGTTGCTGATCGCCTCGACGCCGGTGAGCGCGGCGGAGCCGGAGGCGAACGCCCGGAGCACCAGGAACGCGCCGGCGGCGCCCATCAGGCCCTGGTCGAAGCCCTCGGCGGGCACGATCTCCAGGTCGTGGGTGGCCGCCTGCTGCAGGTCGCCGGAGAGGTACTGCACGAAGCCGACGACGGCGGTGCTGCCGACCGCGAGCATGAACAGGTACACCGGCACGGCGAACGCCCGCCCGGACTCCCGGACGCCGCGCAGGTTGGCCAGCGTGAGCAGCACGACCACGACGACGGCGAACAGCGTCTCGTGGCCGCGCAGCGCCGGGACGGCCGAGGCGGCGTACTGGGCGCCGGAGGACACCGACACCGCGACGGTCAGCACGTAGTCCACCAGCAGCGCGCTGGCCACGGTGACGCCGGCCTTCGGGCCGAGGTTCACCGTGGCGACCTCGTAGTCGCCGCCGCCGGAGGGGTAGGCGTGCACGTTCTGCCGGTAGGACGCGATCACGGTCGCCATCACCACGACGACCGCGAGGCCGACCCACGGGGAGATCATCGTCGCGCCGACCCCGGCCAGCGCCAGGGTCAGCAGCACCTCGTCCGGGGCGTACGCCACGGAGGACAGCGCGTCGGAGGCGAAGATCGGCAGGGCGATCCGCTTGGGCAGGAGGGTGTGCCCCAGGTTCTCGCTGCGGACCGGTCGGCCCAGCAGCAAGCGTTTGGCGGCATCCGCGAGGTCCGGCACGAGTGACCATGCTAGGCGCACGGCGGCGGATCATCGCAACGCCGCCCGGGCGGGTATAGCGTTCCGCGTTGTGCACTTCGTCATCATGGGCTGCGGGCGCGCCGGCGCGACGCTCGCGCAGTCGCTCGAGAGCCACGGCCACTCCGTCGCGGTGATCGACCAGAACCCGGACTCGTTCCGCCGGCTGGACCCCGCGTACGCGGGCAGCAAGGTGACCGGCCTCGGGTTCGACCGGGACACGCTGCGGCAGGCGGGCGTCGACGACGCCTACGGCTTCGCGGCCGTGTCCGACGGCGACAACTCGAACATCCTCGCCGCGCGCGTGGTCCGCGAGACGTTCGGCATCGAGAACGTCGTGGCCCGGATCTACGACCCGCACCGCGCGGAGATCTACCAGCGGCTCGGCATCCCCACCGTCGCCACGGTGCGCTGGACCGCCGACCAGGTGCTGCGCCGGCTGCTGCCGATGGGGGCGACCAGCGAGTTCACGGACGCCTCCGGCAAGATCCAGCTCGCCGAGTTCGACGTGCACGACGGCTGGGTCGGCCGCCCGCTGCGCGCCCTCGAGGACGCCACCGGCGCGCGCGTCGGCTACCTCACCCGCTACGGCGACGGCTTCCTGCCGGACGCCCAGACCGTCCTGCAGGAGAACGACATCGTGCACCTGCTCGTCCGCACCGAGGAGTCCGCCACCGTGGAGCGGATCGTCACCGCCGCGCCGGAGGTCAAGGCATGAGGGTCGTCATCGCCGGGGCCGGCTCGGTCGGCCGGTCCATCGCGCGCGAGCTGCTGGCCAACGACCACGAGGTCACGCTCATCGACCGGCAGCCGTCCGCGATGCGGGTGGCGCAGGTCGCCGACGCGGACTGGCTGCTGGCGGACGCCTGCGAGCTGCCCACGCTCACCCAGGCCCGCACCGACGAGTGCGACGTCGTCGTGGCCGCGACCGGCGACGACAAGGCGAACCTCGTCATCTCGCTGCTCGCCAAGACGGAGTACGGCGTGCCGCGCACCGTCGCCCGGGTGAACAACCCGAAGAACGAGTGGATGTTCGACGAGGCGTGGGGCGTCGACGTGGCCGTGTCCACGCCGCGGATCATGACGGCGATGATCGAGGAGGCCGTCTCCGTCGGCGACCTGGTGCGGATCTTCACGTTCCACCAGTCCGGCGCGGACATCCTCGAGCTGACGCTGCCCGAGGACTCGCCGCTCGCCGGCGTGCTGGTCGGTCAGATCGACTGGCCGGCCGACACGGTGCTCGCCGCGGTCGTCCGGGACGACCGCCCGTTCCAGCCGTCGGCCGACGACACGCTGGAGGGCCGCGACGAGCTGCTGTTCGTCACCGGCCGGGAGGCGTCGGAGTCCGAGCTGGCCGCGCTGCTGTCGAGCCGCGTACCAGGATCCAGCTCGCCCACAGCACCAGCGCGGTGAGCGGGACGCCCATCACGAGCTTGGCGGTGCCGAGCCAGGCGACCTCGCCGGCGTAGTACAGCGGCACCTGCACCAGCAGCCGCAGGGCGAACATGCCCGCCCACAGCCAGGTGACCAGGGTGTACCGGCGCAGCAGCGCCGGGTCCCGCCGCCAGGCGACGGCGCCGGCCCACGAGCCGGACTCGGACATCGGGCCGTCGCCGCGGAACAGCCCCAGCACCACGCCGACCAGCGGCCAGCGCACCAGCGCGGACACCACGAAGGCCAGCAGGTAGCCGACGTTGGTCAGCAGGCCCCAGGCGAAGTAGTCGCTCGCGTCGCCGGTCCGCCACGCCCAGACGACGCCGATGCCGACGCCGAGCACGCCCGACAGGGCCTGGGTGAGGGGGCTGCGCTGCACGAGCCGCGCGACGACCGCGACGAGGGCGGCCGCCACGGCGGCGACCAGCGCGGGGCGCAGCTGCTGCCCGCCGGCCACGTAGACCACGACGAACAGCAGGCCGGGCGCGACGGACTCGATGGCGCCGCGCACGCCGCCGACCGAGTCGGCGATCGAGAACTGGTCCGCCTCGATCGCGCGCACGCCGCGGGCGGGCACCGCGTCCTCGGGCGCGGCGGCGGGGGGCACGGGCGTCGCCGGGGCCGAGGGGTCCTCGGGCCCGGCGGGCGTCCGGTCACTCACCGGGACGCGGCCGCAGCTCGTAGCGGGGGTTGAACATGGACCGGCGCCCCTCGCGGGTGCACACCAGGCCCTCGACCTTCAGGCGCCGCCCGGGCTCGATGCCGGCGATCTCCCGCCGGCCCAGCCAGACCAGCACGAGGTTGCCGCTGCCGTCGTACAGCTCGGCCTCCAGGGCGGGCACGCCCTGGCGCGGCCGGAGCACGACCGAGCGGATGACGCCCGAGACCTTGACGCGGTGCCGGTCCGAGGTCTGCGCGACGGCGGTGCAGCCCGTCGCGCGGACCGCGTCCTCGCGCTCCTCGTCGGCCTCGATCTCCTCCTGCGACGCGACGGCCTTGCGGAGGCTCTCGCGCAGCGACACCGGTGACATGGTCAGCGGATCTCCGTGATCTCCGGCCCGCGCTTCAGCGGGTCGAACGTGGGGGTGGCGGGGGCGGCCGCACCGGCGGTGCCGGGAGCGGGCGCGGGCTGCGGGGTGACGCCGTCGGCGCCGGCCGGCAGCGTGAGCGCGAGCAGGTCGCGGGGGGCGCGGGCCTCGGTGCCGCGGACCACGACGGTCCGGCGGAACAGGTCCTCGAGCCGCTGGGCGGCCTCCTCGTCGACCGCGGCGCGGCCGGTGATGACGCCGCGCAGGAACCAGCGGGGGCCGTCCACGCCGACGAACCGGGCCGGGCGGTGCCCGGTGCGGCCCTCGGGCGTGCGGACGGGCAGGCGGGCGAGCAGCTCGCGGCCGAACGGGCCGGGGACGTCGTCCACGGCGCCGCCCTGCTTGCGCACGGACTCGCCGATCTCCTCGCGGATCTCGTCCCAGATGCCCTCGGTCCGCGGGGCGGCGAACGCCTGCATCTGCAGCGTCGACCCGTCCAGCGTGACACCGACGGCGCTCACGGTGCCGGACTTCTTGTCGATCTCCATCCGCAGCTCCATGCCGTTGACGCCGGGGAGCCGCAGCGCCCCGAGGTCCACGCGCGGCCCGGGCGGGACCGCCTCGCCGGAGTCGTACGGCCCGGAGGACCGGTCCACCGCCACGGTCGCCGGGGCCCGCTCGGCCGCCGCGGGGCTCTCGGCCGCGAGGGACGCCGCTCCGGCGGTCTCCTCGGTGGCCTCGACGCCGCCCGTGGTCTCGTCCTGGGCGGTGCGGTCCTTCGCACCGCGCCGGAATAGCGCCACCCTCAGTCCCTTCCCCGGGTCGCCCGCGTCGCGGGCGCGTACTCGTTCACAGTAGCCCGCTCGTCGCGGTGCACCTAGCGCGACCCCGCCGCGTCCGCCGAGGGCGCAGCGGGGGCGCCCGCCGCACTGGGCGCGGCGGGCCCGCCCTCGCCCGCGCGCCAGCCGCCGCTGGAGCCGAAGCCGCCCGCGCCGCGCACGGAGTCCGGCAGCGCGTCCGTCTCGACGAACCGCGCGCGCTCCACGCGCTGCACCACGAGCTGGGCGATGCGGTCGCCGCGGTGCAGCACCACGGGCTCGCGGGCGTCGGTGTTCAGCAGCGTGACCGCGATCTCGCCGCGGTAGCCCGCGTCCACGGTCCCCGGGGCGTTCACCACGGTGAGCCCGTGCCGGGCGGCGAGCCCGGAGCGCGGGTGCACGAACGCCGCGTAGCCCTCGGGCAGCGCGATCGCCAGCCCCGTGGGGACGGTGGACCGCTCCCCCGGCGCGAGGGTGACGTCCACCCGCGTCACCAGGTCGGCGCCCGCGTCCCCGGGGTGCGCGTAGTGCGGCACGGGGACGCCCTCGTCGAGGCGGCGGAGCTGGATGGTCAGGGTCTCGTCCGTCACGGGGCCCGACCCTACCCGCCCCGCAGGGGCCCCCGGCGAGCAGGTGCGGGGTGGGATGCTGGGACCGTGCAGGCACCCACCTCCCCCACCGCGCCCGTGTTCGACGAGCGGCTCTGGCCGTCCCCCGCGGGCTGGCTGGCCGTGCCGGCGTTCGCCGCCATGCTGGGCATCGCGCTGTGGCCGCTGAGCAGCGCCGCGGGCGTGGTCGCCGGGGCCGTCGGGCTGGTCGCGGCCGGGGCCGTGGCGGTCGGGCTGTCCACCCGCGTGCAGGTGGCGGGCGGCGAGCTGCGGACGGGCGCGGCGCACGTCCCGGCGGGGCTGCTGCGGGCGCCGCGGGCCCTGGACGCCGAAGCCACGCGGCACGCGCTGGGTCCGGGTCTGGACGCCCGCGCGCACGTCGCGCTGCGGGGCTGGGTGCGCACCGCGGTGCGGGTCGAGCTGGACGACGCGGCGGACCCGACGCCCTACTGGGTGGTCTCCACGCGGCGGCCGGACGCGCTGGTCGCGGCCCTGGTCGCCGCGGGGGCGGCGGCCGCGGACGACGCGGAGCCCGCGGCGCGCGCGGAGGACGCCGGCGCCTGAGCCCGCCGCGGCCGGCCCCGCCATGGCCGGCTGCCCGCGCCGGGGACGACGACGCCGGCCGGTCCCCGCGAGGGACCGGCCGGCGTCGTGACGGCTGGGTCGGGCGCGCACACCGCGCGTCCGGACGGGCAGGTCAGGCCGCGCACTCCGAGCAGACGGGCATGCCGTCCTTCTCGTACGCGAGCTGGCTGCGGTGATGGACCAGGAAGCACTTGGTGCAGGTGAACTCGTCGGCCTGGCGCGGCAGCACCCGGACGGAGAGCTCCTCGCCGGAGAGGTCCGCGCCCGGGAGCTCGAACCCTTCGGCCGCTTCGGTCTCGTCCTCGTCCACCACGCCCGAGTTCTTGTCGGAGCGCCGGGCCTGGAGCTCCTGCAGCGAGTCCTCGCTCAGGTCCTCCTCGGTCTTGCGCGGGGCGTCGTAGTCGGTTGCCATGAGGTGGGGTCACGCTCCGTCTGGTCGGTGATCGTCGTACGCGGGATCAAGCCGTCGCAGCGCGCGTTTGTTCCCGTCAGGCGCCCCGGATTGTGCCTCATTTCGGCGCCCGGTGCACGCCCGGGCTCAGCCGTCGGAGTCGGCGCCCAGGTCGGCGAGCAGCGCGGCCAGCGCGGCGACCGTCCCGGCGGGCCCGACGACCGACATGTCGGCGCTCGCGCGGCGCCCGCGCAGCCCGGTGACGACGGCGCCGGCCTCCCGGGCGACGACCTCCCCCGCGGCCAGGTCCCAGGGGTTCAGCCCGCGCTCGTAGTGCACGTCGAGCGTGCCCTCGGCGACCCGGCACAGGTCGAGCGCGGCGGAGCCGATCCGGCGGATGTCCCGCACCTGCGGCAGCAGCTCGGCCAGCACCCGGCCCTGCGCCCGGCGCCGGTCGGCGCGGTAGCCGAAGCCGGTGCCGACGAGCGAGGTGGCCAGCTCGCGCTCCGGGTTCACGGCGAGCCGCACGCCGTCGCGGTACGCGCCGAGCCCGCGCCCGGCGGTGTACGTGCGGCCGTCGACGACGGCGTGCACGCAGCCCGCGACCACGGTCCACCGCTCCGGGTCCGGCTCCCCCGCGACGACGCCGACGGAGATCGCGTACGCCGGGACGCCGTAGAGGTAGTTCACGGTGCCGTCGATCGGGTCGAGCACCCACGTCAGGCCCGTGGTGCCGGGCTCCCAGCCGTGCTCCTCGCCCAGCACGCCGTCGTCCGGCCGGTGCTCGGCGAGCAGGGCCCGCAGGTGGGTCTCGGAGGCCAGGTCCATCGCCGTGACCGGGTCGACCGCGCTGGACTTGGTGGCGGCCACCTCCACCCGGTCGGGCCGGCCGCTGCGGACCAGGTCGCCCGCGGACCGGGCGAGCCGCTCCGCCAGGTCGGTGAGGGCCCGCACCTCGTCGGCGCCGGGCAGGGTGGTCGCGTCCGTCGTCGTCACGCCCCCATCCTGCCCGACGGGTCGCTCCCCCCGGGCTGCTGCCGGCGACGCAGCCGGGCGACCCAGCGCAGCAGCGGCGCGGGCCGCTCGGGGACCGGGGCCGCCGCCGGCCGCCGCCCGCGCAGCACCCGGCCGCGGCGGGCGCCGGCGGGGCGGGTGCGCCCCGCCCGCTCCCACGGGCCCGGCGCCTGCAGCCGGAACCGCAGCGCCACCAGCCGGGTGCCGAGCACGACGACGACGGCGACCACCTCGGTCGCGACGGTGAGCGCGTCCTCGTGCCACAGCACGGCGACCAGCACCGCGCCCAGCACCGACGGGATCGCGTACAGCTGGCGGTGGTGCAGCACGACGGGCACCTCGCCGGTGAGCAGGTCCCGCAGCACGCCGCCGCCCACCCCGGTGATGACGCCGGCGCACACGGCGGCGGTGGCGCCGGTGCCGTGCTCGAGGGCCTTGACGGTGCCGACGACCGTGAACAGCGCGAGCGCGCCGGCGTCGAGCACCAGCACGAACCGCCGCAGCCGGCTCAGCCCCGGGTGCGCCGCCCACGTCACCAGGCCCGCGGCGCAGGCGGTGGCGACGAACTCCCACTGGGCGATGCCCACGGGCGGGACCGCGCCGATCAGCACGTCGCGCAGGATGCCGCCGCCCAGGCCGGCCGCCCACGCCAGCACCACGATCCCGAAGATGTCGAAGCCCTTGCGCACCGCCGCCAGCCCGCCGGACAGCGCGCCGACGAACACGCCCAGCAGCTCGAGGACGGGTTGCAGGGGGAGGTCGACCGGCACAGGGAGGATCATGGCAGGACCGCGCAGTTGCACGGCGCCCCGCGAGCCTCCGCGCCATCGGCCGCGGCCGGTGGCAGGCTCGGCGCGACGATGGGAGAGGTGATGGCTGAGCTGGAGCTGATCGGGCTGCACGAGGACGGGGAGCACCTCGTTCTCGCGGCCGCCGACGGGCAGCGCTACCGCCTGCGCATCGACGAGCCGCTGCGCGCCGCCGTCCGCCGCGACCGCCCGCAGCTGGAGCAGATCCGCGCGGAGCAGTCCGGCGTGCCGAGCCCGCGGGAGATCCAGGCGCGGGTGCGCGCCGGGCAGTCCGCGGAGCAGATCGCCGAGGAGGCGGGCCTGCCGGTCGAGCACGTGCGGCGGTTCGAGGGCCCGGTGCTCGCCGAGCGCGAGTTCGTCGCCGAGCAGGCGCGCGGCACGCGGGTCGGCCGGGACGTCGGCGCGCCGGTGCTGGGCGACCTCGTGGTCGACCGGCTCGCGGCCCGCGGCGTGGACCCCGCCGGCGTGGCGTGGGACGCCTTCCGGGAGCAGGGCGGCGGCTGGACGGTCGTCGCGCGGTTCCGGGTGGAGGACGACGAGCGCGAGGCCCGGTGGTCCTACGACGCCGCGGCGCGCGCCGTGCACGCCGAGGAGGACGAGGCCCGCTGGCTGTCCGAGACGGAGATCGCCGACGGCCCGGTGCCGCGCCGGCACCTGTCCGCCGTGCGCGACCTCGTCTACGACGTGGACGCCGACGTGCGCCCCGTGCTGGCCGCCGTCGACGGCCCCGCCTCGCACGCCCAGCACCGCGAGGAGCCCGCCGACCCCGCGGACGAGCTGCGCGCCACCCACGAGCTGCTCGACGACCTGCGCTCCCGGCGCGGCGTCCGGCAGACGCTCGACCTGGAGGACGACGCCGAGGACGAGGGCTTCCCCGGGTTCGGCCCGCAGCACGCCTTCGACTTCGGCCAGCTCGGCGGCCCGGACCTGCCGGGCTCGCACCCGGTGGACGCGGACCCGGCGACCGAGGCGCGGATCTACCCCGCCCCGGCGCGCCCGGCGGCGGACGAGCC
>JAPSIJ010000530.1 GCA_031178805.1 Cellulomonas sp.
ATCGGCTGGGGCGCGGTGTCCCGCGTCGACCTCGAGCCGGCCACCTGCGCCGACCCGGCCTGCGAGGCCGACCACGGGCTCACCGGCACGCTCACCCCGGACGACGTCGTGGTGCGGGTGAGCGCCGTCGCCGAGGGCGCGGGCGCCGTCCGCGACGCCGTGGCGTTCGCCCGGCGGCTGTCCGCGGCGAGCGCGCGCTGACGATGACCGCCGCCGCGTCCACGACCGTGCCGGCCCGGCTCGCGGACGCGGGCCTCGTGCTGCCGGACTACGCGGGACCGTCCCTGTCCGGGCTGCTGCCCGCCGTCTCCGACGTCCTGGGCGCCCCCGTGCCCGACGGCGCCGTCCGCCGCGCGCAGCTCGGCCTGCCGCGCACGGACCGCGTGTGCGTCGTGCTGGTCGACGGCCTGGGCTACGAGAACCTCGCCGAGCGCGCCGGGCACGCCCCGTTCCTGCGCTCCCTGCTGGACGGCGCCGCGCCGCTGTCCGCCGGCTACCCGTCCACCACCGCCGCGTCGATGGGCTCGTTCGGCACCGGCACCGCCCCGGGGCGCACCGGCCTGCTCGGCTACACGGTGCGCAACCCGCAGGACGGCACGCTGGCCAACCTGGTGTCCTGGGAGGGCATCGGCTCGGCGCGCACCTGGCAGCGCGAGCCCACCGTCTTCGAGCACCTCGTCGCGCACGACGTGCCGGTCACCACCGTCGGGCCCCGCAAGTTCATGGGCTCCGGGCTCACCGAGGCCGCGCTGCGCGGCGGCGGCTACCGCGCCGCCGAGTCCCTCGGCGCCCGCGTCGACGCGGCCCTGCAGCAGCTGCGCGAGCCCGGGCTGGTGTACCTGTACTGGGGCGACGTGGACAAGACCGGCCACCACCAGGGCGTGGGCTCCTGGCAGTGGGGCGACCAGCTGGAGGCCCTGGACGGCGAGCTGCGCCGCCTGGCCCGCTCGCTGCCCCGCGGGGCGTCCGTGGTGGTCACCGCGGACCACGGCATGGTCGACGTCGACCTCGCCCGCCGCTGGGACGTGGGCACCGAGCCGGCGCTCGCGGACGGCGTCGCGCTGGTGGCGGGGGAGCCCCGCGCGCTGCACGTGCACCTGGCCGCGGACGCCGACCCCGGTGCCGTCGCCGACCGGTGGGCCGACGTGCTCGGCGACGCCGCGGTCGTGCTGCTGCGGGACGAGGCCGTCGCCGCCGGGCTGTTCGGCCCGGTCGCGGAGCACGTGCTGCCGCTGGTGGGGGACCTGGTCGTGGCGACCACGGGCCGCGCCACCGTGGTGGACTCGCGCACCCAGACCCCCGCGTCGATGCAGCTGGTCGGCGTGCACGGCTCGCTGACGCCGGCCGAGGTGCGCGTGCCGCTGCTGGCCGTGCACACCTGAGCGCCCCGCACCCCCACCCCACCCCGACGCACGGAACGGAACGAGGCAGCGCGTGGCCGAGCTCGTCTTCTTCTGCGGCACGATGGACTGCGGCAAGTCCACCCTGGCGCTGCAGATGCACCACAACCACACCGCCCGCGGGCGCGGCGGCGTGCTGTTCACCCGGAACGACCGCGCCGGCGAGCACCGGCTGTCCTCCCGCCTCGGGCTGTCCGTGCCGGCGCACGAGGTGGCCGACACCACCGACTTCTGGGCCGAGGTGGTCGACCGGCGCACCCGCGGCCAGGCCGTGGACTTCCTGATCTGCGACGAGGCCCAGTTCTACTCCGCCGAGCAGGTCGAGCAGCTCGGCCGCGTGGTGGACGACCTGCACGTGGACGTGTTCGCGTTCGGGATCACCACGGACTTCCGCACCCGGCTGTTCGCCGGCTCCGCGCGGCTGCTCGAGCTCGCCGACCGGGTGGAGACGCTCCAGGTGCAGGCGCTGTGCTGGTGCGGCGCGCGCGCCACCCAGAACGCGCGCACCGTGCACGGCGTGATGGTCGTCGAGGGCGCGCAGGTGGTGGTCGGCGACGTGGCCGATCCCGCGCACCCCGCCGGCGACGGCGGCGCGTCCGAGGACGACGCCGTCGGCTACGAGGTGCTGTGCCGCAAGCACCACCGGCTGCGGCTGACCGCGCGGTCCTCGGGCGCCGCGGCGCTGTCGCCGCAGACCCTGGGGCTGCTGCCGGGGGAGTGAGGCGTCACTCCGGCTT
>JAPSIJ010000072.1 GCA_031178805.1 Cellulomonas sp.
AGCAGGTGGGCCATCCGGCAAGCGTAGGCGGCGGCGGGCCCCGGTCGCGGCGGGCCGGACCCCGCCGGCGCCCGGGACCCCGGCGGTCACCACCGGGGCGGTCCGCCCCCTTCGCCCCGATACGGTAGGGCGGTGCTCCGCCGCGACCCCGCCCCGGCTGCCCCGGCCGCCCCCGTCCCCACCGACCCGGCGGCCGTCGGCGACCCGGACGTCCCCGGCTGGCGGCGGGCCGCCCTGACCACGGACCAGCGGCGCGCCGACGCGCTGCTGGCCGCGGGCCTGCTGGTCGGCGCGGTCCTGAGCCTCGCGCTCGGCCGCACCGCCGGCATGTACGACGAGCCGGCCGAGGGCTGGGTCGCCGTGCTGTGCCTGCTCGCGGTCACCGGTCCGCTGGCGGTGCGGCGCCGGTGGCCCTCGGCGACCGCGGTGGTCGTCGCCGCGGCCTTCGTCGCGGTCGGCGAGCTGCAGGTGCCCGAGACGCTGTTCGCCAACATCGCCCTGTTCATGGCGCTCTACACGGTGGGCGCCTGGGAGGCGAACCGGGCGCGCGCCGCCTGGGTGCGGGCCGCGATCGTCGTGGCGATGTTCGTCTGGCTGCTGTTCGCGATGTACCAGGCGGTCACCGACCCCGAGGGCGTCGAGGGGTTCTCCAACGCCGGGGCGTTCTCCCCGCTGGTCGCCTACCTGCTGATCCAGGTGCTGACCAACATCCTGTACTTCGCGGGGGCCTGGTGGTTCGGCGACCACGCGTGGGCCGCCGCCCGCGAGCGCGCCCGCACCGACTGGCGCGGCCGCCAGCTGGTCGGCGAGCGCCGCCGCGTCGAGGAGCAGGCCGTCGCCATCGAGCGGCTGCGGCTGGCGCGCGAGCTGCACGACGCCGTCGCGCACCACGTGTCCCTGATGGGCGTGCAGGCCGCGGCGGCCCGCACCGTGCTGGCCAGCGACCCGCGGCAGGCCGCCGACGCGCTGGAGCAGGTCGAGGAGTCCGCCCGCGAGGCGGTCGACGAGCTGCACGGCCTGCTCAGCACGCTGCGGCACAGCCCGGCCGACGCCGAGGCCGGCGCGGCCGTGGGCTCGCTCGGGGTCGAGCGGCTGCCCGAGCTGGTGCAGCAGGCCACGGACGCCGGCCTCACCGCGCGGTTCCAGGTGGTGGGGGAGCCCACCCGGGTGGCCCCGCTGACCTCGCTGAACCTGTACCGGATCTGCCAGGAGGCGCTGACCAACGTGCGCAAGCACGCCGGGACCGGCGCCCGGGTGGACGTGCGGCTGCGCTACGACGCGGACGCCGTGGAGCTGGAGGTCGCCGACGACGGCACCGGGGCCCGGCGGCTGCCGCGGACCCGGTCCGGCGGGCTCGGCCTGGTGGGGATGCGGGAGCGGGTGGCCGCGGACGGCGGCACGCTCGAGACCGGCGCGCGCGGGCGCGGCGGGTACCTGGTGCGGGCGCGGGTGCCGCTCACGCCGCGGACGGGAGGGGCACGATGACCACGGCCGACGACACGGGGACCCGGCCGGAGGTGCCGTTCGGGCCCGACCGGCCGGTGCGCGTGCTGCTCGCGGACGACCAGGCGCTGCTGCGCGCCGGGCTGGCGACCATCCTGGGCGCGAGCCCGGACCTGGAGGTCGTCGGGCAGGCCGGCGACGGCGCGGAGGCGGTGGCCCTCGCCCGGTCGCTGCGCCCCGACGTCGTCTGCATGGACGTGCAGATGCCGGGCACGGACGGCCTGGAGGCCACCCGGCAGATCACCGCCGACCCGGACATCACCGCCGCGGTGCTGGTGCTGACCACGTTCAACCGCGACGACTACCTGCTGGAGTCGCTGCAGGCCGGGGCCGCCGGCTTCCTGCTGAAGAACTCCCGCCCCGAGCAGCTCGCCGACGCGGTGCGCGCCGTGGCGGCGGGCGACGCGCTGCTGTCGCCCGAGGTGACCCGCGCGGTGATCGCCCGGGCGGTCGTCGGCGGCTCCGCCGCCGGGGGGAGCGACGCGGGCGTCCCCGCGGTGCGGGCGGTGCCCGGCGCCGCCTCCGCCTCCGGGCTGACCGAGCGCGAGGCCGAGGTGCTGCGGCTGGTCGCGCGCGGCCTGAGCAACGACGAGATCGCCGCGGAGCTGGTCCTGGGCCGGGCCACGGTCAAGACGCACGTGTCCAACGTGCTCACCAAGCTCGGCCTGCGGGACCGGGTGCAGGCGGTCGTCTACGCGTTCGAGCACGGCCTGACGGACTGACCCTCCCCCTGCAGGGGGAGCCCGGCCGCCGGCGGAAGTTCCGTCCGGCGGCCGAGGCGGCGCCCCCGGCCGCTCCCTAGCGTTGTCCCCAGCGGACGGACCAGTCCGGACGGTGCGGAACGGGAGACGACATGCTGCAGCTCGAGGGGATCAGCCGGACCTTCGGCGACCGGCTCGTGCTCGAGGACGTCGGGTTCACGGTGGAGCGGGGCAAGCTCACCGGGTTCGTCGGCGGCAACGGCGCGGGCAAGACCACCACCATGCGGATCGTGCTCGGGGTGCTCACGCCCGACTCGGGCACGATCACGCTCGACGGCCGCCCGCTGGGCGACCAGCAGCGCCGCGGCTTCGGCTACATGCCGGAGGAGCGCGGGCTGTACCCGAAGATGCCGCTGCTGGAGCAGATCGCCTACCTGGCGCGGCTGCACGGCTACGAGAAGCGCCCCGCCACGGAGCGCGCCCGGGAGCTGCTCGAGAAGCTCGGCCTCGGCGAGCGGCTCACCGACCCGGTCGACGACCTGTCGCTCGGCAACCAGCAGCGCGCGCAGATCGCCGCCGCGCTGGTGCACGACCCCGAGGTGCTGATCCTCGACGAGCCGTTCTCCGGCCTCGACCCGATGGCCGTCGACGTGGTGCTCGGCGTGCTGTCCGAGCACGCCGCCCGCGGGGTGCCGGTGCTGTTCTCCTCGCACCAGCTCGACGTGGTCGAGCGGCTCTGCGACGACGTGGTCGTCATCGCCGGCGGCAAGATCCGCGCGTCGGGGGAGAAGGAGGCGCTCCGGCAGCGGTACGCCGAGCCGCGCTACGAGATCACCTCGGCCGGCGACATGGGCTGGCTGCGCACCGAGCCCGGTGTGTCCGTCGTGGAGTTCGACGGCGGCTACGCCCTGTTCGACGCCGAGGAGGCCACCGCGCAGCGCGTGCTGCGCGCCGCGCTCGACGCCGGCCCGGTGCACGCGTTCAGCCCGGTGCGGCCGCGGCTCGCGGAGATCTTCCGCGACATCGTCCGCGACGAGGAGCGCCACGACGACGAGCCCGCCGCCGCGCGGACGAAGGAGACGGTCCGATGAGCACGACCACCCCCGCCCGCCCCGCCCGCCCGGCGCCGCCCAGCTCGGTGCAGAGCACCCTGATGGTGGCCGAGCGCGAGATCCTGTCGCAGATCCGGAGCAAGTCGTTCCTGATCTCCACGGCCGTGCTGCTGCTCCTGGTGCTCGGCGGCATCATCCTGTCCAGCGTGCTCGGCGACCGGTTCGGCGGCGACACCAAGGTCGCCGTCGTCCCGGAGACCGCCGCGGTGATCGCCGACGTCGATGGCCTGGAGGCCGTCGACGCCACGGACGCCGACGCGGCCCGCGCCCTCGTGGAGTCCGAGGAGGTCTCCGCCGCGGTGCTGCCCGACGCGGACGCCGACAACCCGCTGGGCGTCGTCGTGGTCGGCCTCGACTCCGCGCCCGGCGGCGTGCTGGACGCGCTCGCGATCACCCCGCCCGTCGAGCTGCTCGACGAGTCCGGCTCCAGCGAGGGGCTGCGCTACCTGGTGTCCCTCGCGTTCGGCCTGGCGTTCATGATGTCCGCCCTGACGTTCGGCGGCACCATCGCGCAGAACACCGTGCAGGAGAAGCAGTCCCGGATCGTCGAGATCCTGCTGTCCACCGTCCCGCCGCGGGCGCTGCTCGGCGGCAAGATCCTCGGCAACACCGTGCTCGCCGTCGGCCAGACCGCCGCGATCGCCGCGGTCGCCGTCATCGGGCTCGTGGTCACCGGGCAGGACGCGGTGCTCAGCCTGATCGGGGCGCCGGTGGCCTGGTTCGTGCTGTTCTTCCTCATCGGGTTCGTGCTGCTGGCGGCGCTGTTCGCCTCCGCCGCCTCGCTGGTCTCCCGCGTCGAGGACACCGGCCCGGTGCTCACCCCGGTGATGATGCTCGTGATGATCCCGTACTTCGCGGTGGTCTTCTTCAACGACAACGCGCTGGTGCTGACGATCATGTCGTACGTGCCGTTCAGCGCCCCCGTCGGGATGCCGGTCCGGCTGTTCCTCGGCGAGGCCGCCTGGTGGGAGCCGATCCTGTCGCTGGTCGTGCTGGCGGTCACCGCCGTCGCGGTCACGGCGGTCGGCGCGCGGATCTACTCCCGCTCCGTGCTCCGCACCGGTCGCCGGGTGAAGCTCTCGGAGGCCCTGACCACGGCCGCCTGACCCGCGCGCCCTCGCGCGCGCTCGTCGCCGAGGCTGCACTTCCCGTCTGCGTGGCACCCCTGCCGCAGAGACGAGGAGTGCAGTCTCGGCGTCTGCGCGCGGCGGGTGGGTCAGGGGGTGTCGAAGGGGGCGGTGAGCGCGCGGAGCAGGTCCGCGAGGCGCTCGCGGTCGCGGGCGTCGAGGCCGGCGAGCAGGCCGCGCTCGACGTCCAGCAGCGTCGACATGGCCGCGTCCACCCGGCTGCGGCCCTCCTCGGTGAGGCTCACCAGCACGCCCCGCCGGTCGTCCGGCGAGGGCAGCCGCTCCACCAGCGCGCGGGACGCCAGGCGGTCGATCCGGTTCGTCATCGTCCCGCTGGTCACCAGCGTCTGGGTGAGCAGCGCGCCCGGCGACATCCGGTAGGGCGCCCCCGCGCGGCGCAGCGCGGACAGCACGTCGAACTCCCACGGCTCCAGGCCGTGCCGGGCGAACGCCTGCCGGCGGGCCAGGTCCAGGTGCCGGGACAGCCGCGTCACGCGGGACAGCACCGCCAGCGGGGCGACGTCGAGGTCGGGGCGCTCGCGGGCCCACGCGTCGACGATCCGGTCGACCTCGTCCCGGGCGGTGCCCGTGTCCGTGTCCGTGCCCGAGCGCGGGCGCGGGGGAGGGACGGCGGCGGACATGCGGGCGAGGCTACTCGACCGGCGCGCGGTCAGTCCCCGGCGGGACCGCCGACGGCCTCGGTGTCGGGCAGCGCGCCGGGCGGGTCGTCGGGCAGCGCGCCGGGCTCCGCGGTCCCCGGCCGGGCGGCCTCGGTGGCCGTGGTCAGCCGCGGGCGGCGCTCCATCGCGGACAGCCCGTTCCAGGCGAGGTTCACCAGCGCCGCGGCCACGTCGGCCTTGTCCGGGCTGCGCGCGTCCAGCCAGTGCTGGCCGGTGAGCGCCACCATGCCGACCAGCATCTGCGCGTAGATCGGCGCCGTGCGCGGGTCGAGGCTCTGCTTGCGGAACTGCTCGGCCAGCAGGTGCTCGACCTGCGTGGCCACGTCGCCGATCAGGCTGGAGAAGGTGCCCGTCGCCTGGGCCACCGGCGAGTCCCGCACCAGGATGCGGAAGCCGTCCTCGGAGTCCTCGATGTAGCCGAGCAGCGCCAGCGCGGACCGCTCGACCATGACCTTGGGGTGCCCGCCCTCGTCGAGCGCCCCGGTCAGGGCGGAGGTGAGCGCCTGGATCTCCCGGTCGACGACGACCGCGTAGATGCCCTCCTTGCCGCCGAAGTGCTCGTACACGACCGGCTTGGAGACCTCGGCACGGGCGGCGATCTCCTCCACGGAGGTCTGCTCGAAGCCCTTCTCGGCGAACAGCCGGCGGCTGACGTCGAGCAGCTGCTCCCGCCGCTGCGTCGCGGTCATGCGGGCACGCGGGGTGCGGGGCGTGCGCCGGGGCTCCGTGCTCATCGGGCCATCCTCTCAGGCCGCGCGGGCGGCGCGGCGGAAGGGTCCGAGGTCCCGGACGTCCCGAGCCCCGGGGCGGTGCCCGTGCTGGCAGACTGGGCCACCGCGGGACCGGTGCGCCGGGCCGCGGTCCGCCCTGGTGTAACGGCAGCACGCAGGCCTTTGGAGCCTTGGGGTCCGGGTTCGAATCCTGGGGGCGGAGCCTCGCCCGCCCGGCGCTCCGCGGACCTGCGCTGGTATCGTCCTCGGTCGTTTGCCGACCGTCCGACGAGGGGAACGCTCCATGGTGAGCAACCGCACCACCGGCTCGTCCGGTGGGGAGGCCAGCCGCACCAGCCCCGCGCAGCGCGCTCGCGCCGCGCGGATCCTGCGGGAGGTCACCTCTCCCGCCACGACCGGCAACCCGCACCCGGCGCTCCTGCCCGGGCTCGGCGTGGAGCGGACCGACCGGTCGTTCGGCGTCGACCGGGTCGTCTTCGCCGTCGCGGGCGCGCTGATCCTCGCGGTCATCGTCTGGGGCGTCGCGTCCCCGGCCGGGCTGGCGGACTTCGCCGCCGCCGGGTACGCCCTCGTCACCGAGGACTTCGGCTGGCTGTTCGGGATCCTCACGGTCGTGGTGTTCGGGTTCATGATGTGGCTCGGCTTCGGCCGGTACCGCGCCGTGCGCCTGGGCCAGGACGACGAGCAGCCCGAGTTCTCCACCGTCTCCTGGGTGGCGATGCTGTTCTCGGCCGGCATCGGCATCGGCCTGCTGTTCTACGGGCCGCTGGAGCCCATGACGTACTTCCTCGACCTGCCGCCCGCCTTCGAGGACGTGGCGGCGGGCAGCGGGCAGGCGATGCACGTGGCCCTGGCGCAGACCCTGTTCCACTGGGGGCCGGTCGCCTGGGGCTACTACGCGCTGGTGGGCGGGGCGGTCGCGTACGCCGCCTACCGCAAGGGCCGCTCGCCGCTGATGTCCACGCTGCTGGAGCCGATCTTCGGCCGGCGCACCGAGGGGCCGCTGGGCAAGGTCGTCGACGTGTTCGCGATCGTCGTCACGCTGTTCGGCACGGCGGTCTCGCTCGGCATCGGCGCCCTGCAGATCGGCCGGGGCGTCGAGATCGTCGCCGGCGTCGGGCCGCTCGGCAACGGGGTGGTCGTCGGGATCATCGCCGTGCTGGCCGTGGCGTTCATCTTCTCCGCGGTCTCGGGGCTCAAGCGGGGCATCCGGGCGCTGTCCAACATCAACATGGCCGTCGCCGGGCTGCTCGGCGTGTTCGTGCTCGTCGTCGGCCCGACGGTGCTGCTGCTCAACCTGGTGCCCGGCGTGCTGATGACCTTCGTCGGCGAGCTGCCCACCCTGATGGCGCAGTCCGCGGCGACGGGGCCGGACGCCCAGGGGTTCATGAGCGCCTGGACGACGTACTACTGGGCGTGGTGGGTCTCGTGGACCCCCTTCGTCGGCATGTTCATCGCGAAGATCAGCCGCGGCCGCACGCTCCGCGAGTTCGTCACCACCGTGATCGTGGTGCCGAGCGTCGTCTGCCTGATCTGGTTCACCGTGGTGGGCGGCGCGACGATGTGGCTCGAGCAGACCGGCGCCGCCCTCAGCGACGCGGACTCGGGCCAGGACATGCTGTTCCTGCTGCTGCACGAGCTGCCGTTCGGTGCCGTGACGTCGGTGCTCGCGATGGTGTCCATCGTGATCTTCTTCGTGACCAGCGCGGACTCCGCCTCGATCGTGATGGCGAGCCTGTCGGAGCGCGGCAACCCGGAGCCGCGCCGCTGGACCACCGTGGTGTGGGGCGTCGCGCTCGCCGCGATCGCCGGTGTGCTGCTGGTCGGCGGCGGGCAGGTGGCCCTGTCCGGGCTGCAGAGCCTGATGATCGTCTCGGCGCTGCCCTTCACGGTCGTCGTGGTGCTCGTCATGGTGGCGTGGGCCAAGGACCTCGCCCGCGACCCGCAGACGCTGCGCCGCCGGTACGCCCGCGAGGCGCTGGACCAGGGCGTGCGTGCCGGCATCGAGGAGCACGGGGACGACTTCGTGGTCGGCGTCGTCGGCACGGAGCCCGACGAGGGCGCCGGGGCGTGGCTGGACACCGACGACCCGGCGCTGACCGACTGGTACCGCCCCGAGGAGGCCGCCGAGGCGGTGGTGGCGGAGGACGCGCAGGACCCCGGATCGGAGGCGGTGGGCTCGCGCGCCTGACCTCGCACCCGACCCGCTGCCCGAGCGCTTCGCCACGAGCACGCGCATGCTGGAACCGGACCGGGAACACCGGCCGCAGCACCCGCCTGGACGTGAGGAGCAGTCATGACGACGAAGGTCGAGAAGTCCCTCCTGGTGAACGTGCCCGTGAGCGTCGCCTACAACCAGTGGACGCAGTTCGAGGACTTCCCCCAGTTCATGGGCGGGGTGAAGAGCGTGACCCAGCTCGGCGACGACCGGCTGCAGTGGGTCGCGGAGATCGCCGGCGTCAAGCGCCAGTGGGAGGCCCGCATCCTGGAGCAGACCCCCGACACGAAGGTGGCGTGGGCGGCGACCGAGGGCGCGACCAACGCCGGCGCGGTGACGTTCGAGGACCTGGGCGGCGGGCAGACGTCGGTGCACCTGTCGCTGGAGTACGAGCCCGAGGGCCTGGTGGAGAAGGTCGGCGACAAGCTGGGCGTCGTCGAGAACCAGGCGGAGAAGGACCTGGACCGGTTCAAGGCCTTCATCGAGGCCGAGGGCTACGCGACCGGCGCCTGGCGCGGCTCCGTCGGCTCGGGCGCCGACGTGGGCACCCCCGGGGTCGAGCACGCCGCCGCGTCCGAGGGCGACAAGGGCAAGGCCGGGGTGTCGGCCAAGGCGGTCGCCGCGGGCGTCGGGCTCGCGGCCGCCGGTGTGGCCGCCGCCGCGGCGACGCGCAGCAGCGGCGACACCGACCACCCGGGCGTCGTGAGCGAGGTCGACCCGGTCGTCCCCGTCACCCCGGTCGTCGAGGAGACCGAGGTGGTCGTGACGGACGTGCCGCCGACGGGCACCGTCCCGGGCACGGGCACGCTGCCGGACGACGGCACGGACCCGGCCGCCCGGATCTGACGCCCGAGCACCGCCGCCCGGGCGCACCTCCGCCCGGGCACCGCAGGGCCCCGGACCGCCGCGCGCGGGCCGGGGCCCTGCTGCGTCGCGCGCGCGGCGCCGGACGCCCGGCGCCGGGCCGGGGAGCGCCCGCGTGCGACGATGCCCGACGTGCCCGTGCCGCCCGCGACCGCACCCGCCCCGCCCCGGGCGGCGCCGCGCCGCGCGGACCTGGTCGCCGGCGGAGCCACCGGGGCGGTCGCCCTGGTGGCGCTGCTCGCCCTGCCGGTCCTCGCGGCCGCCGACCCGGGCGAGCCGCTCGACGTCCCCGTCCCCGGCACCGCCGGGTGGTGGGCGGTCGCCGTGGTGCTCGTGCTGCAGGCGGGCGCCGTCGCCCGGGCGCGCGCCACCCCCCGGACCGCGCTGCTCGCGGTGGCGGCGCCCGCGCTGCTGCTGTCCCTGGCGGTCCCCGGCAGCACCGCGGGGCTGACGTCGCAGCCCGTCGCGGTCGCCTGCTTCCGCGCGGGCGTCGCC
>JAPSIJ010000531.1 GCA_031178805.1 Cellulomonas sp.
GCGCCCGGGCACGACCGGGAGAACACGTTCCCGCACGACGACCTGGCCGACCTCCGGGACGCCGGCTACCTGCGGGCGTTCGTGCCCGCGGACCGCGGCGGGCTGGGCCTGACGCTGGAGGAGGTGGCCCGTGAGCAGGCGCGGCTGGCGGGCGCCGCCCCCGCGACGGCCCTGGCGGTCAACATGCACCTGGTGGTCACCGGCATGGCCGCGGTGCTGGCCGCGCGCGGCGACGACTCCCTCGACGGGGTGCTCGCGGAGGCCGCCGCGGGGGAGGTGTTCGCGTTCGGGAACTCCGAGCCGGGCAACGACCTGGTGATGTTCGGCTCCCGGACCCGGGCGGAGCGGCAGCCGGACGGCGGCTACCGGTTCCACGGCACGAAGATCTTCACGTCGCTGTCGCCGGTGTGGACCCGGCTGGCGACGTTCGGCCTGGACGCCGACCACCCGGACGGGCCGCGGCTGGTGCACGCGGTCGTCGCACGGGAGGACGGCGGCACGACGACGCGCGACGACTGGGACACCCTGGGCATGCGCGCGACGCAGAGCTGCACCACCGTGCTCGACGGGGCGTACGCGCGCCCCGAGCGAGTGCTCCGCGCCCTGCCGCCCGGGCCGAGCGCGGACCCGTACGTGTTCGCGCTGTTCGCCGTGTTCGAGGTGCTGCTGGCCGCGGTGTACACCGGCATCGGCCGGCGCGCGCTGCACCTCGCGGTCGCCGCGGCGCACCGGCGGACGTCGATGAAGCACGACGGGCGCCCCTACGCGCAGGACCCGGACATCCGGTGGCGGGTGGCGGACGCGGCGATCGCGCAGGACGGCATCGAGCCGCAGGTGTGGGCGCTGGCGCGCGACGTCGACGAGCAGGTGGACCACGGGCCGCGCTGGTTCTCCCTGGTCGTCGGGCTCAAGGTCCGGGCGACGGAGACGGCGCGCGCCGTGGTCGACCACGCGGTGCGGGTGTCCGGCGGCGGGACGTACTTCAGCGGCAACGAGCTCGGCCGGCTGTACCGCGACGTGCTGGCGGGGATGTTCCACCCGTCCGACGACGAGTCGGCGCACGCCACGGTCGCCACCGCCTGGCTCGACCCGCCCGCGGGCTGACCGGCGACGCACGACGCCCCCGGAGCCGCAGCGGCTCCGGGGGCGTCGTGCGCGCGGGGAGGGGTCAGCCGGCCAGCTCGGACTCGCAGCTGGCGGCGAACTCGACCCGGTTGCCGCAGGTGCTGCCGAACTCCTCGTACTCCGAGCCGAACGGCGCCTCCCAGTAGAGGGTGTCGCACGCCGCGCCGTCACCGGCCTCGCAGGCGTCCCACAGGGCGTCGAGCTCGGGGTCGCTGCCGCGGGTCTCGCCGGTCGCGGCGTCGTCCTCGGTCAGCGGCTCCTCGGCCGCGGTGTCGCAGAACCCGGCGCCGTCCGTGGTGCCGCCGCAGGTGCTGCCGAACTCCTCGTACTCGGAGCCGAGCGGGGCCTCGGAGTACAGCTGGTCGCACGCCGCGGCGTCGCCGGAGCCGCAGGCGTCCCACAGGGCGTCGAGGTCGGCGTTGTCGCCGTAGGTGTAGCCCTCCTCGAACGTCTCGCAGGACATGGTGCCGTCGGTGCGGTCGCCGCAGGTCCGGCCGAACTCCTCCTCGTCCGACCCGGTGTCGGAGTCGTAGTAGAGGTCCGTGCACGACTCCATGTCGCCGGCGGCGCACTCCGAGTGCAGCGTGTCGATGTGGTTGTTGTGCGTGACCACGGCCGCGGTGATCGCGACGCCGATGCCCACCCACGCCAGCGTGGCGAGGGCGCCGAGCACGATGCCCGCGATGGCGAAGCCGCGGCCCTGCGTGCCGTTCTCCTTGGTGCGCCGCAGGCCGATGACGCCGAGCACGATCGCGACGACGGACGTGCCGAGGATGCCCGTGACGAGGGCGGCGATGGAGACGCCGTCGGTCGTCGGGCCCTGCGTGGGGCCGGGGTACTGCCCGTACGGGGACTGCGGGTACGGCTGGCCGGGCGCGGGCGGGTAGCCGCCGCCGGCGGGCGGGTAGCCGCCCCCCTGCCCGGGCTGCGGCGTACCGGGCTGCGGGTAGCCCGGCTGCGGGTACCCGCCGGACGGCGTGCCGGGCTGCGCGTACCC
>JAPSIJ010000532.1 GCA_031178805.1 Cellulomonas sp.
GACCGCCAGACGACCACCTCGCCGTCCAGCACCGTGCCGGCGGGCACCTGCGCGGCGACGGCGGCCACGACCTCGGGGAAGCCCAGCGTGACGTCCTGGCCGTCCCGGGACCGCAGCGTGGTGGCGGTGCCGTCGGCGGTCGCGAGCACCCGCGCGCCGTCCCACTTCGGCTCCCACGCGGTCCCGCCCGGCAGGTCCGCGGTGGCGTCGATGCTCGCGACGGGTCGGGCGAGCGCGACGGCGGGGTGGTGGGGCGCGTGGGACATGGGTCGCTCCTGGTGGGGGTCGACGGGCCGCGGCACGGGCACGACCGGCGCGTGCGACGACGCTAGGGAGCCCCGCCGACCACTCACCCGCCGACGGCGGGCATTGAGTGGTCGGGTGAGTGGTCGGTGGCCCCGCCGTCGGGATCGACGCCGCGCCGCCGTCGCGGCGTCCGACCACCTACTCAGCGCCGATCGGGGTGCCGCGCAGCGCTAGGTAGTGGCCGTGAGTGGCCGGTGGCGTGGAACGCTCGTCGGGTGACCCGGACCTCCCGCCCCGCGCCCCGCGCCGCCGGCGCGCGCCCGCGAGGCTCCCGCGCCCCCGCCGCGAGCACGGCCGTCCCGCCGTCCGTCCGCGCCGCCGCGGCCTGGTCCGCGTGCCTCCTGCTGGTCGTCGCGGCGGCGGCCGTGGTGCTGTGGCTGGTGGCGGCGCTGCGCGTCCTCGCGGTGTCGGTGGCCGTCGCGGTGCTGCTGGCGGTGCTGCTCGCCCCCGCCGCGGCGTGGCTCCGGCGCGTCGCCCGGTTCCCCGCGTGGCTCGCGTGCGCCGTCGCGGTGCTCGGGCTCGTCCTCGGCGTGGGCGGGCTCGTCACCGTCGCGGGGCGGTCGGTGGTCGGCGGCCTGGGCGACCTGGTCGAGCAGGCGTTCGCCGGGGCGGAGCAGGCGCTCGCCTGGCTCGCGGACGGGCCGCTCGCCGTCGACGCCGAGCAGCTCGCCGGGCTGGTCGACCGCGCGCAGGCCGCGGTGCAGGACAACGCCGGGGTCCTCCTGGCGGGCGCGCTGTCGGCGACGGTCACGGCGGGGCAGGTCGCGGCCGGGACCCTGATCGCCCTGTTCTGCGCCTTCTTCTTCCTCCGGGACGGCGCGGCGATCTGGGCCTGGGCGGTCGGCCTGCTGCCGCGCACCGCGCGGGACCGCGTGCACGCGGCCGGCCTGCGCGGCCTGGTCACCGTCTCCGCCTACACCCGCACCCAGGTCCTGGTCGGTGCGGTCGACGCCCTCGGCATCGGCCTCGGGGCGGCGCTGCTCCAGGTCCCGCTCGCGCTGCCGATCACCGTGCTGGTGTTCGTGGCCTCGTTCGTCCCGTTCGTCGGCGCGATCAGCACGGGCGCGATCGCGGTGCTGGTGGCGCTGGTCGCGCAAGGCCCGGTCACGGCGCTGCTGATGCTCGGCGTGGTGCTGCTGGTGCAGCAGGTCGAGGGCAACGTGCTGCAGCCGTTCCTCATGGGCCACGCGGTGCGGCTGCACCCGGTGGCGGTGCTGCTGGCGGTCACCGCCGGCTCGCTGGTCGCGGGCATCGCCGGGGCGCTGTTCGCCGTCCCGGTCGTCGCCGCCGCCAACACGATGGTGCGGGCGCTGCACGAGCAGGACGCGGGACCCGGGACCGGCCGTGCCCCCGCCTGAGGCCCCGGCCGGCGCGCGGCCCCGCGCCGGCGGGCACCGGGTCCTGGTGCTGGCCGTGCTGCTCGCGCTGGCCGGGCTGGTGCTCGCCGTGGTGCTCGGAATCGGGGCGCGCCCGCCCGGCGGCGCTGACCTGGCGCCGGGCGGGACCGCGGCCGTCGCCGTGCCGCTGCCCGGCCCGGGGGGCACGAGCACCTTCCCCGTCACGGCGCGGGCCGACGCCGTCACGGAGGCCACGCTGGTGGTCGAGCGGGTCGCCGTGCCGGACGCCGCGGCGGGGGCGGCCGCGCACCTCGTGCTGCACGACGACCACGGCCGGGTGCTGGCGCAGGGCCGGCCGGCGGAGCTGGTGGGCGCGCGCGTCGCGCTCGGCCGGGTGGGCGGGCCGGACGCGGGTCCCGTCACGGTCGTGGGCGACCTGACCGTCCCCCCGGAGTCCACCCCGTGGCCGG
>JAPSIJ010000533.1 GCA_031178805.1 Cellulomonas sp.
CCACGTAGGCGCGGCCGCCGCGGTCCACCTCCTCGCGGACCCGCTGCCACGTCCGCTCCAGCCACGCCGGCCGGTCCGCCGGCACCACGTGCGTGACGACCTCGGCGCGCCCGGCGGGCACCTCGCGCAGCACCGACGTCTCCAGGTCCCCGAACACGGTCATCGCGACCGTGCGCGGGATCGGCGTCGCCGTCATCACGAGGAGGTGCGGCACCCCGCCAGCCTTGGCGCGCAGGGCGTCCCGCTGCTCGACGCCGAACCGGTGCTGCTCGTCGACCACCACCAGGCCCAGGTCCGCGAACTGCACGTGCTCGGACAGCAGCGCGTGCGTGCCGACCACGATCCCGGCCGCCCCGCCCGCGACCTCGCCGAGCGCCGCGCGCCGGGCCGCCGAGCCCTGCGAGCCGGTGAGCAGCGCGACCCGCGTCGCGTCCGCCGCGCCGCCGAGCATCCCGCCCTCGGCCAGGTCCCCGAGCAGCGCCCGCAGCGTGCGGGCGTGCTGCGCCGCGAGCACCTCCGTCGGGGCGAGCAGCGC
Organism: Cellulomonas sp.; assembly: GCA_031178805.1. Lineage (GTDB taxonomy): Bacteria > Actinomycetota > Actinomycetes > Actinomycetales > Cellulomonadaceae > Cellulomonas. The sequence goes on from JAPSIJ010000533.1 coordinate 536, forward strand.
GGCCTGGCCGCCGGCGTCGACCACCTGGAGCATCGCCCGCAGCGACACCACCGTCTTGCCCGAGCCGACCTCGCCCTGCAGCAGCCGCTGCATCGGCCGGTCCGCCGCGATCTCCCGGGCGATCTCGGCGCCCACCTCGCGCTGGCCCGCCGTCAGCTCGAACGGCAGCCGCGCGTCGAAGGCGTCCAGCAGCCCGCCGGCGCGCGGCGGCCGCGCCACCGCGGCCTGCGCGGCCACGCGGGCCTTGCGGCGCGCGAGCTCGGCCTGCAGCACGAACGCCTCCTCGAACCGCAGGCGCCCCTCCGCCTGCTCGAGCTGCACCCGGTCGTGCGGCCGGTGGATGCCCTCGAGCGCCTGCCGCAGCCCGGGCATCTGGCCCCGCACCTCCGCCGGGAGCGGGTCGGGCACGTCCGCGTCGGTGAGCGTGTCCAGGACGACGCCGACCGCCGTCTTCACCGACGCGTTCGTCAGGCCCGACGTCAGCCCGTACACCGGCCGCGGCCGCTCGCTCTCCAGCAGCCGGGTGACCTCGTCCATCAGGTCGACGTCCTCGACCAGCTCGAACTCCGGGTGCAGCAGCTGCAGCTGCCCGCGGTACTCCTTCACCACGCCCGAGAACAGCCCCACCGCCCCCGGCACCAGCTGCTGCTCGAAGTGCCGCAGCGCCCCCGCGTGCTTGGCGAACCACGTCAGGTGCAGCTGGGACCGGCCGTTGCGCAGCACCACCTGCAGCATCACGCCGCCGCGCGAGCGCATCGTGCGCATCGTCGCCTGCTCCACCCGGGCGTCGACCGTCACGTGCTCGCCGATGGTCAGCCGGTCCAGCTCCGCCATCTCGCCCCAGCGCTGGTAGCGCCGCGGGTAGTGCCGCAGCAGCTCGCCCACCGTGCGGATGCCGAGCTTGCGCAGCTGCTTCGCCGTCCTCGGGCCGGCGACCCGCTCCAGGTCCTGCTCGAGGAACGGCAGCGGCCGCAGCACGGCGTCGTCGGGCTGCATCACCGGACCTCCTGCCGGGGTTCGGCCGGGGCAGGGACCCCGGCGGCCGCGGGCGCGACCAGGGCGAGACGGTACGCCGGGGCGCCGGGGACCGGCCCCGCGACCACCACCGCGACGTCCGGGCGGCGGGCGCCGAGCACGTCGGCCAGCCCGAGCCCGTCCGCCGCGGTCGCGCCGGCGCCGAGCAGGACGGCCAGCGTCGCGCGCGGCACGGGCGGGGCGGCCGGGTCTGCGGGGGCGGGTCGGCCGGCCCCGACGGGCTGGCGAGCCGCGACGGGAGGGCCGGCCGCGACGGGCTGGTGAGCAGCGACGGGCTGGTCGGCCGCGACGGGCTCGTGAGCAGCGACGGGCCGGCCGGCCACGGCGAGCAGCAGCTCCTCGGCCGCGGCGAGCGCGCTGCCCGGGTCGTCCGCGACCGCCGTCCGCACGCCGGCGAGCTCCGCCGTCCCCAGCAGGTCGGGGGCGGTGGCCGCGACGAGGACGCGCAGGTCGTCCGCGGCGGCGGTCAGCACCGTGCGCGGCGGACGGCCCGGGCGTGCGGCCGTGACGTCCCGCGCGGCCAGCGGGGCACCGGGCA
>JAPSIJ010000534.1 GCA_031178805.1 Cellulomonas sp.
AGCGCGAGCTCCGCGGGGGCGGGGGACTCGTCGAACGCGAGCCAGGACGCCGCGATGCCGACGACCGGCACCAGCAGGGAGAACGGCGCGACGACGCCGGACGGGTGCCGGGCGAGCAGGGCGGTCCAGATCCCGGAGCCGACGACGGTCGCGACCAGGACGGTGAACGCCAGGCCGGCCAGCGCCCACGCCGCGGTCGGCGTGCCGAGGGTGGTCAGGGAGCGGCCGATCGCCGCGGGTCCGTCCACGAGCAGCGACAGCGCGAGCATCGGCAGCGGCGGCACCACGGACATCCACAGCATGAACCGGAACGGGCTGTCGGGGTGCGCCTGCCGGCTGGACACGTTCCCGAACGCCCAGCCGAGGCCGCCGCAGAGCGTGAGCAGCACGGGCAGCAGGCCCGCGGACGCCCCGGCGCCTGCCCGCAGCGCGGCGATGCCGCCGAGGCCGCACAGCGCGACGCCGACGCCGAGTGCCTGCCGGGCGGTGATCCGCTCCCGCAGCCAGACCGCGCCCAGCAGCACCGTGAACGGCGCGGACGCCTGCAGCACGAGCGACGCCAGGCCGGTCGGCATCCCGCTGTCCATCGCCAGGTAGAGGAACGCGAACTGCAGCACCCCGAACCCGATGCCGTAGCCGAGCAGCCACCGCACCGGCGCGGCGGGGCGGGGCACCAGGAGCAGCGTCGGCACCGCCAGCAGCGCGAACCGCAGCGCCACCAGGAAGAACGGCGGGAACTGCGCCAGCGACAGGTGGATCGCCGGGAAGTTCAGCCCCCAGACCACGGCGACGGTCAGGGCGAGGAGTCGGTCGCGCAGCGGCATGCGGCGATCGTCCCGCGCCGCGACCATGCAGCACCAGCGACGGTTGGCGCAGCGACGATGTAGCGTCCCTGCATGGACACCCGGCACCTCGCGACGCTGCGGGCGGTGCGGGACCACGGCGGCGTGACCGCCGCGGCGGCCGCGCTGCACCTCACGCCGTCCGCCGTGTCCCAGCAGCTCCGGCTGCTCGCCCGGGACGCGGGCGTCGCGGTCGTCGAGCGGGTGGGCCGCGGCGTGCGGCTGACCCCGCCGGGGCGCGCGCTGGCGGACGCGGCGCTGGACGTCGCCGTGGCGCTGGAGCGGGCGGAGGCGTCGGTCGAGGAGTACCGGTCCGCGCCGCACGGCGTCGTGCGGGTGGCGGCGTTCCAGTCCGGCGCGGAGCTGCTGCTGCCCGGGCTGCTGCACCGGGTGGCCGCACTGGGCGGCGTGCGCGTGGAGCTCGGGGACGAGGACGTCGCGCAGGACGAGTTCCCCGCCCTGACGGCCGAGTTCGACGTCGTGGTCGCCCACCGGCCGGACACCGGGAGCCCGTGGCCGGCGGACCTGGTGGTCGTGCCGCTGCTGCGGGAGCCGCTGGACGTGGCGCTGGCCCCGGACCACCCGCTGGCCGCCCGGGCCGTGCTCACGCCGGCGGACCTGGCGGACCAGGACTGGATCGCCGTGCGCGAGGGGTTCCCGGTCGCCGGCGTGCTGGACGCGGTGGCCGCGGCGGCGGGGACGCCGCTGCGGGTGGTGCAGCGGTTCAACGACTTCGGGGTGGTGGAGGCGCTGGTCGCCGCCGGGCACGGCGTCAGCCTGCTGCCCCGGCACACCGCCGGCCGCCGGGGCGCGCGCCTGGTGCCGCTGGCGGGGGTCCGGGCCGGCCGCCGGGTGGACGCGCTGCTGCGCCGGGACCGGGCGGAGCGGCGGGTGGTGCGCCGGGTGCTGGACGCCCTGCGGGCGGAGGCCGCCCGGTTCGCGGACGGCGGCGGCGCGGGCCCGGCCGGGGGCGGCGGCACGGTGCCCGCGGACGACGCCGCCGGTCCGTGGCGTCCCGACCGGTAGCCTGGCCCTCGTGAGCCTGCGCCTGTTCGACACCGCCACCCGCGAGGTGCGCGACTTCGTCCCCGTGGTCCCGGGCCGGGTCGGCATCTACCTGTGCGGCGCGACCGTCCAGGCGCCCCCGCACATCGGCCACGTGCGGTCGGTCGTCGCGTTCGACGTGCTGGTCCGCTGGCTGCGCCGTACCGGCCACGACGTGACGATGGTCCGGAACGTCACCGACATCGACGACAAGATCCT
>JAPSIJ010000535.1 GCA_031178805.1 Cellulomonas sp.
CCACCTTGAGCAGCACCGACTGCGGGGACTCGGGGCCCTCCGGCAGCCACGCCTCGACGCCCGCGCTCCACAGCTCGCGCTTCTTCGCGACGTCGTCGACGGCGCGTGCGGTGCCGGCGAGCGACACCCAGGTCGCCCCGGAGCCGACGGCGACGTTCACCCGCGGGTTCGCCGCGACGTGGTCGAGCTTGCGGGAGTCGCGGGCGGCGAAGAACCACAGGTCGCCGTCGAACTCCACCTCCTGCAGGGCCATCGGCCGCGCGAACAGCGCGCCGTCGGGGGCCACGGTGGTGAGCACGCCGAGCTTGTGGTCGCGCAGCAGCTCCGCGACGGTACGGACGGGGTCGGTGGTGTCGTCAGCCATGCGGCCATCGTGCGCCCGCCCCCGGCCGCCCGCACCCCGGGGACCCCGGGGCGCCGCCGGTCAGGCGGAGCGCTGCCGGGCGACCTCGTACAGGGCGATGCCCGCGGCCACGCCGGCGTTCAGGCTCTCGACCGCGGACGCGATCGGGATGGACGCGATCGCGTCGCAGTGCTCGCGCACCAGGCGGGACAGGCCCTTGCCCTCCGAGCCCACGACCAGCACCAGCGGGTCCGTGGAGTACGGCAGGTCCTCGACCGTGACGTCGCCGCCGCCGTCGAGGCCGACCACGAAGCAGCCCGCCTCGTGCAGCCGCTCCAGCGCCCGCACCAGGTTGGTCGCCCGCGCCACCGGCACGCGCGCGGCGGCCCCGGCGGACACCTTCCACGCCGACGCGGTGACGCCCGCGGACCGGCGCTCCGGCACCAGCACGCCGTGCGCGCCGAACGCCCCGGCGGACCGCAGCACGGCGCCGAGGTTGCGGGGGTCGGTGACGCCGTCGAGCGCGACGATCAGCGGCGCGCGGTCGCTGGCCGCCGCGACGTCCAGCAGGTCCTCGACGTCGCGGTACTCGTACGGCGGCACCTGCAGGGCCACGCCCTGGTGCACGGCGCCGTCGGTCATCCGGTCGAGCTCCGGCTTGGTGACCTCGAGCAGCGGGTAGCCCTCGTCGGCGGCGGTGCGCAGGATCTCCCGCGTCCGGTCGTCGCCCTCCAGGCGGGTCGCCACGTACACGGTGGACACGGGGATGCCGGCGCGCAGCGCCTCCACCACCGAGTTCCGCCCGGCGACGACCTCGGTCGCCCCCGCGCCCCGTGCGCGCCCGGCGGCCGCGCCGCCCCGTCCCGCGGGCCGGTTGCCGGTGCCGCGGCTGGCGCCCTGGCGGCGCTCGGCGGCGGCCTTCCGCTTGCCGGCGGGGTGCCAGGCGCGGTCCTCGGCCTTGGGCGTGGGGCCCTTGCCCTCGAGCGCGCGGCGGCTCTGCCCGCCGGAGCCGACGGTCATGCCCTTCTTGCTGCCCGGCTTGCGCGTCGCGCCCCGGCGCTGGGAGTTCCCGGCCATCAGTCCTCGTCCTGTTCGGTGGGGCGCGCGACGAGGGACCAGCGCGCGCCGGTGGCGTTGTCCTCGACGGCCACCCCGGCGGCCGCGAGTCGGTCGCGGATCGCGTCCGCGGTGGCCCAGTCCCGGGCGGCCCGGGCCGCGGCCCGGGCGTCGAGCTCGGCGCGCACCAGCGCGTCGAGCGCGGTGGCGTGCCGGTCGTCGGTGCGGCCGGCGCCCCACTGCGGGCCCGCCGGGTCGAGGCCGAGCACGTCGAGCATGGCGCGCACGGCGACCAGCTCGGCGGCCACGGCCGCGTCGTCGCCCGCCGCGAGGGCGGTGTTGCCGGCGCGCAGCCGCTCGTGCACGACCGCGAGCCCCGCCGGGACGTTCAGGTCGTCGTCCAGGGCCGCGCCGAACGCCTCGGGCAGCGCCGCGGCCGCCAGGTCGGCGGCGGCCGGCGCGCCGACTCGCTCGGTCGCCCGGTCCACGAAGCCGGCGAGCCGGTCCCACGTGGCCTCCGACTCGGCGAGCGTGTCCGGCGTCCACTCCAGCATCGAGCGGTACTGCACCGCCGTCAGCGCGTAGCGCAGCACCGCCGGGCGCACCGTCTCCAGCAGCGTGCTGACCAGCAGCCCGTTGCCGAGCGACTTGCTCATCTTCGCGCCGGACTGGGTGACCCAGCCGTTGTGCAGCCAGTACCGGGCGA
>JAPSIJ010000536.1 GCA_031178805.1 Cellulomonas sp.
GTGCTCGTGGGGCAGACCCGGCAGCACCGGCTCCGCCGGACCCCGGCGGGCGAGGTCGTGGCGCGCGGGCTCGACGCGGACCGGTACGCGCAGTACGCCGACCGGTGGGTCGACCTGGTCAACGGCCTGGTCGTGGTGGTGGTGACGGCGCTGCTCAGCCGGTCGCTGCTCGCCGGCGCCGTGCTGCTGGCCGTGCTGACGGTCACGGCCGCGTGCGCGCTGGCGGGCCGCCCGGTCGCGGGGCGGTCGGCCACCCGGTCCGCCGCGGCCCGCGCCGGCTTCGGCCGGTCGCTGGTCTCCGCGCTCGACGCGGCCCGCACGGTGAAGCTCGCGGCCCGTACCCCCCAGGTGCACGCGCACCTGCGCGCGGTGGACTCCGGCCGCGTCGAGGCCGCGGTGCGGGAGCACCGGGTGCAGGCCGTGCTGGACGGCGTGCCGGTGATCATGGTGCAGGCCGGGGTCGTGGTGGCGTGGGGGGCGCTGGTCGCCGGCGTCTGGGACCTCGCCAGCACGCTGCTCGTGGCCGGTGCGGTCGGCGGCTTCACCTGGTTCGGGGTGGTCGCCGGGGCGGTCGTCACCGAGGCCCCGGGTACGCGGAGCTGGCAGCGGGCGACCGCCGCGTTCGCGGGCGGTGCGGACCTCGTGCACCTGCCGCCGGGCGTGGACCTGGCGGCCGGCGTCGCGCCGCCGCCCGCGCCGGACGCCCGGGACCGCCTGGACCGGCTGGAGGTGCGCGACCTGTCGGCGGTGCACGACGACGGCACGATCGGGGTCGCCGGCGTCGACCTGTCGGTGCGGCGCGGGGAGCTCGTGCTGCTGCTCGGCCGGGTGGGCTCCGGGAAGTCGAGCCTGCTGTCCGCGCTGGCGGGGCTGATGGCGCACACCGGCCGGATCGCGTGGAACGGCACGGACGTCGCGGACGCCGAGACGTTCCTGCGCCCGGGGCGGGTGGCGCACGTCGCCCAGGTGCCGCGGGTGCTGTCCGGCACGTTCGCGGACAACGTCCGGCTGGACCACCCGCGCGAGGTCGCCGGCCCGCTGGAGGCGGCGCGGATGGCGGCGGACGTCGCGGCGGCGGGCGGCCCGGACGCGCTGGTCGGCCACCGGGGCGTGCGGCTGTCCGGCGGGCAGGTGCAGCGTCTCGCGCTCGCGCGGGCCCTCGCCACGGAGGCCGAGCTGCTGCTCGCCGACGACGTGTCCAGCGCGCTCGACGCGGCCACGGAGGTCGAGCTGTGGACCTCGCTGCGGCAGCGGGGCACCACGGTCGTGGGCGCGACGTCCAAGCGCGCCGCGCTGGCCCGGGCGGACCGGGTCGTGGTGCTCGAGGACGGCGCGGTGGCCGCGGTGGGCCCGTGGCGCGAGCTCGCGGACCGGTGGGGGCACCTCGCCGGCTGAGGGCGTCGGGCGCTGGCCCGGGCGGGGGCAGCGCCCGGGCCCGCCCGCCGCTAGCCTCGGCGGTGTGACTACGCTCATCGCCGAGGACCTGCTGCTCCTGCTGCTGGACGACCGCAAGGGCACGCCGACGTCCGCGTACCTGGACGTCGCCCTGGGTGGGGCCCTGCTGCTCGAGCTCGCCCTCGCGGACGCCGTCCGGGTCCGGGAGCGGACCAGCATCTGGTCCGGGGCGAAGGTGGCCGCGGTGCCCGGCGCCGCGCCGGACGACCCGGTGCTCCGCGCCGCCCTCGACCGGGTGGCCGAGCGCGAGCGCACGGCGACGGACCTCGTGCAGCGCCTGGGCAAGGGCGCGAAGGACGCGCTGGCCGACCGGCTGGCGGAGCGGGGGCTGCTGACCCGGCGCGAGGACAAGGTGCTGGGCCTGTTCCCGCGCACGTCCTGGCCCGCGGCGGACACCGCGCACGAGGCGGACGTGCGTCGCCGGCTCACGGCGGTGCTCGTGCAGGGGACGGAGCCGGACCCGCGCACCGGCGCCCTGGTCGCGCTGCTGCAGGCGGTGGACAAGGCCCCGTCCGCGGTGGACCACGACGGCGTCCCGGCGCGGGACGTGCGGCGGCGGGCGAAGCAGGTCGCCGAGGGCGCGTGGGCGGCGAAGGCCGTGCAGGACGCGATCGCGGCGTCGGTGGCCGCGATCACCGCGGGCA
>JAPSIJ010000537.1 GCA_031178805.1 Cellulomonas sp.
AGCGCGCGCAGGCGTTCCGCGCCGACCCCGAGGTGCAGGAGGCGCTCGAGGCGTCCGGCGTGCTCGAGCTGTCGCAGCCGACGCTCGGCGAGGGCGAGACCCTGGCCGACCTGCTCGCCGACCGCTCGGCGTTCGAGGACTTCGACGCCGACGCCGTCGCGGCCCGCGGCTTCGGCTTCGTCCGCCTCAACCAGCTCGCCCTGGAGCACGCGCTCGGCGCCCGCTGATCTGCTGCACCACCGCCGAGGTCGAGGGTCTCCGGCGAGGTCGAGGGTCTCCGCCCCCGACCTCCCGTGACACCCTCGACCTCGGCGCTTCCCCCTTCCCTGAGCACAGCAAGGACGCATCCTCATGGCCCTCGTCGCCGGGGTGGACTCCTCCACCCAGTCCTGCAAGGTCGTCGTGCGCGACGCCGAGACCGGGGCGCTGGTGCGCTCCGGCCGCGCCTCGCACCCCGACGGCACCGAGATCGACCCGCGGCACTGGTGGGACGCGCTGCAGAGCGCCGTCCGGGACGCCGGCGGCCTGGAGGACGTGGACGCCGTCGCGGTGGGCGGCCAGCAGCACGGCATGGTGGCGCTCGACGCCGACGGCGAGGTCGTCCGCGACGCGCTGCTGTGGAACGACACCCGGTCGGCGCCGTCCGCCCTCGACCTGGTCGCCGAGCTCGGCGGCCCCCAGGCCTGGGCGGACGCCATCGGGTCCGTCCCGGTCGCCTCGCTCACCGTGACCAAGCTGCGCTGGCTGCGGGACCACGAGCCCGACGCCGCCGCGCGGGTCGCCGCGGTCGCCCTGCCGCACGACTGGCTGACCTGGCGCCTCGCCGGGCACGGGCCGGGGTCGGGCGGGCTGGACGCGCTGACCACCGACCGGTCCGACGCCTCGGGTACCGGCTACTGGTCCCCGTTCACCGAGGACTACCGGCGCGACCTGCTGACCCTGGCGCTCGGCCACGACGCGGTGCTGCCGCGGGTGGTGGCCGCCGGGGCGGCCGCGGGGACGACGGGTGCGGACGGCCTCGTGCGGGCCGGCGCGGCCCTCGGGCCCGGCGCGGGCGACAACGCCGCCGCGGCGCTCGGCCTCGGCATGGTGGCCGGCGACGTCGCCATCTCCATCGGCACCTCCGGCGTGGTGTCCGCGGTGTCCGCGACGCCCACCGCCGACGGCTCCGGCCTGGTGACCGGGTTCGCCGACGCCACCGGCGCCTACCTCCCGCTGGCCTGCACCCTGAACGCCTCCCGGGTGCTCGACGCCGCCGCGCGGATGCTCGGCGTCGACCACGCCGGCCTCTCCCAGCTGGCGCTGTCGGCCCCCTCGGGCGCGGACGGCCTCGTCCTGGTGCCGTACCTGGAGGGCGAGCGCACCCCGAACAAGCCGGACGCCACCGGTGCCCTGCACGGGATGCGGCTGGCGAACACCACGCCCGCGCACCTGGCCCGCGCCGCGGTGGAGGGCATGCTGTGCGCCCTCGCCGACGGGCTCGACGCACTGCGGGCGCAGGGCGTGCCGGTCGAGCGACTGTTCCTCATCGGCGGCGGCGCGCAGTCGGAGGCCGTCCGGCGGATCGCCCCCGCGGTGCTCGGCGCGCCGGTCACGGTGCCGACCCCCGGCGAGTACGTCGCCGACGGCGCCGCCCGGCAGGCCGCCTGGGTCCTCGGCGGCGGCGACCAGCCCCCGGCGTGGACGGCGGCGGGCGAGGCCGAGGTCTACGAGGCCGAGCCGGCCCCCGCGGTGCGCGACCACTACGCCGCGGTCCGCGACCTCACGGCCACCCGCCCCTGACCCCCGGCGCCGCGACGGCGCACGAGACACCACGACGGCGCACGAGTTCTCGTGCGCCGTCGTGGTGTCTCTGCCGCCCTGGCGGGCCCGCTCCCCCACGCGCTCCCGCGGGTGCGAGGGCGCCCGAGGCGCCCCGGTGGGCAGTGCGAAGGCCCGGTCCCCTCGGGGGCCGGGCCTTCGGGTGTGCGGGGGTCAGCCCTGGGCGGCCTCGTAGGCCTCGCGGATCTCCGCGGAGATGCGCCCGCGCTCGGAGACCTCGTAGCCGTTCTCCTTCGCCCAGGTGCGCACCGCGCCGGCGTCGGAGGAGCGGCGCGGG
>JAPSIJ010000538.1 GCA_031178805.1 Cellulomonas sp.
TCGACATCGACCTCGAGCGTCGCCGCATCTCGCTGTCGCTCAAGCAGGCGAACGAGGGCTTCGACCCCGAGTCGGACGACTTCGACCCCGCGCTGTACGGCATGGCGGCCGAGTACGACGAGCAGGGCAACTACAAGTACCCCGAGGGCTTCGACCCGACCACCAACGAGTGGCTCGAGGGCTTCGAGACGCAGCGCGAGGCGTGGGAGGCCCAGTACGCGGCCGCGCACGAGCGCTGGGAGGCCCACCGCAAGCAGGTCTCCGAGGCGAACCGTGCGGACGCCGAGGCGACCACCGAGGGTGCGAGCACGTCGTCGTCGTCGTCCTCGCCCGCGGCCGGCCCGGTCCCGTCGACGTACTCGTCGTCGACCGAGGAGGCCACCGGCACCCTCGCGTCGGACGAGGCGCTCGCCGCGCTCCGCGAGAAGCTCACGGGCAACTGACGCACGCGGGCTCCTGCCCGCAGGCATCGGCACGACGGCCGGTCACCCCCCGGGTGGCCGGCCGTCGGCGTACCCGGGGCCGTCCTCCGGGACAGGGGCGTCGCCCGGGGCGCGGCCGCGGTGCGGACGGCGGTCGCGCACGGGAGGGCGGGGCGCCACCATGGTGGCGTGCAGCGCATCGGTCTGACGGGTGGCATCGCGGCGGGCAAGTCGGTGGCGTCCCGGCGCCTCGCGGCGTGCGGCGCCGTCGTCGTCGACCACGACCTGCTCGCGCGGGAGGCTGTCGCACCCGGCTCGGCCGGGCTGGCGGCGGTCGTGGCGCAGTTCGGTCCCGATGTGCTCGACGCCTCCGGCGCCCTGGACCGGCCGGCGCTCGCGGCCGTCGTGTTCGCCGACCCCGCGGCCCGCGCCCGCCTCGACGCGGTCGTGCACCCGGTGGTCCGCCGGCTCGCCGCCGAGCGCGAGGCGGCCGCCGCGGCGGCCGACCCGGGCGCGGTGGTGGTCCACGACATCCCGCTGCTGGTGGAGACCGGTCAGGCCGACCGGTTCCACCTCGTCGTCGTGGTGCACGCGCCCGCGGTGCTCCGCGTCGAGCGGCTCGTGCGGCTGCGCGGGATGTCGCGGCGGGACGCGGAGGCGCGGGTCGCCGCGCAGGCCCGGGACGAGGAGCGGCTCGCGGCGGCCGACGTCGTCCTCGACGGCACGGGTGGTGACGGCGACCTCGAGCGGCAGGTGGACGACCTCTGGGCGCGGCTGGTGGCGGAGCGCGACGCCCGGCTCGCGCGGGAGCGGCCCTGACGGGCGCGCACCGCCGCGGGAAGCGCGTCGGGGACCTGCGTCCGTCACCCGGCCGGGGCGCCGGGATGGGCCGACCGGGTGAGACGTGCACCACGGCACGCGTGCACGCGCTCCCACGCGTCGATGGGGGTGACGGCGCAGAGCAGCGCCCCCCGCGCGCACGTGGACGGTGCGCGCGGAGGTGAAGATCCCCGGGAGGGACCATGGCGCTCCAGGCGATCGGTACGCACGGGTGGGAGGCGCGGCCCGTGCAGTCGAAGGCGTCGGTGTCGTTGGCGACGGGCGTGCTGACGGCGACCCAGGTGCTGGACCTCGCGGCGCAGGCGGCGGCCGCGGTCGAGGACGCGCAGGGCTGGGTGCGGCCGCTCGAGCGTGGCGCGAACCGGTTGCGGCTCGTCGTGCGCGACCTCACGCGCGACGACAACGAGGCGGTGCTGCACTTCGACGTCGAGGTCGACCGCGCCGTCGGGCGGGTGACCGCGCGCACGGTGATCCAGAGCTTCGTGCTCAAGCAGTCCGCGGTGTCCGCGCTCGTCCCGGTGACGAAGCGGAAGATCGCCGGGTTCACCGCGTACCGGTCGTTCATGCAGCGGTACGCCGCGATGATCGGCGACGCCGACCCCGGTGCGCACGTGTCGTACAGCGGCGACTGACGCGCGCGGCGGCCGACGTCCCGTACGCCCTCGGCGGACGTCGGGGCGGACGGGCCGCCGGTGTCGGTGGTCGGTCGTACCGTGGACGCCATGCGCCCCGTGACCGACCTGCAGCGGACCGTCGCGCCGTTCGAGGTGGTGTCGGAGTACACCCCGAGCGGCGACCAGCCCACCGCCATCGCCCAGC
>JAPSIJ010000539.1 GCA_031178805.1 Cellulomonas sp.
GCCCGGCTCCGAGGGCGACGGCCCCGAGTCGGCCTACGCCGAGGGCGAGGGCGCGGCGCAGGACCCGTCCACCGACGAGCACTGAGATGACCTCCCGCGTGGACGACGCCGGCAGCGGGTCCGCGACGGCCGCCTCGCGCGCCGACCTGCTGGCCGAGCTGCACGCCGTGCTCGGCCAGACCGTGCAGGTGGACGCGCTGCTGGACGTCGTGGTGCGGCGAGCCGCGGCGCTGGCCGGCGACCACGTCTCCGCCGCGATCACCGTGCGGCTGGACGGCCGGTCCGCCGTGGCGGCCAGCACCGACGAGCAGGCCGCGGCCTGCGACCGCGAGGAGCAGGCCGCCGGCGAGGGCCCGTGCCTGGACGCCGGCCGCGAGGAGCGGCTCATCACGGTGCCGGACATCGCCGCCGAGCAGCGCTGGGAGCAGTGGCGGGACGCGAGCGTGGCCGCCGGGTTCGGGTCGTCCGCGGCGGTGCCCGGACGCACACCCGAGGGCTCCCGCATCGACCTCGCCATCAACCTCTACCGGCCGCGGCGTGGCGAGTGGGACCACGCGGCGCTGGACGCCGTGCAGCGGTTCGCCGACGACGCGGTCACCGCCGTCCTGGTGGCGTCCCGGGTCGAGGAGCAGTCGCGGGTGAACGCGGACCTCAAGAGCGCGATGGCGTCGCGCGCGGTGATCGACCAGGCGCTCGGCGTGATGATGGCGCAGAACCGGTGCTCCCCCGATGAGGCCTTCGGCATCCTGCGCCGGGCGTCGCAGCACCGGAACGCCAAGCTCCGCGACGTCGCCGCCCAGATCGTGGCGCAGGTGTCGGGGACCGAGCCGCACAGCCCGCACGAGTTCCGCGAGCGCCCGCAGGGCTGAGCCGCTCGCGCGGAGCGCCGGCACGACGACGGGGCCGGCCCAGGGGATCACCCCCGGGGCCGGCCCCGTCGTCGTGCACCGGCTACCCCTCACCCCCCTGCGGCGAGGTGGCGTCGGTGCCGTGCTGGGTGAGCCGCGCGAGGAACTGGTGGCACTGCTGGGCGCGGGCCGAGTCCTCGGCCATCACGCGCTCGAAGAACTCGGCGATCTCGTCCTCCCCGGCGTTCCGGGCGTCGCGCACGTACTGCCCGTAGTCGTGCCCGGCCTTGAGGGAGTGGTACTGCACGGAGATGAGGTCGAAGGTGACGTCGTCGAACCCGGTCTCGCCAGTCGCCATGTCGGCTCCTTCCGCGGCACCGCGGTCTGCTGCCGGCGGTGCCTGCCACGCGGGCGGGCCCCTCGCTGGACCCGGCTCCCACGCTAGGGGGCCGGGCCGGTCGCGCAACCGGGGCGGCTGGCGACGGGAGGCGGGCGCGCCGGCGCGGGCGTCCCCGGCTCAGCCGCCCGCGGTGTCAGCCGCCCGCGGTCTCAGCCGCCCCGGGCTCAGCCCCTCGGGCTCAGCCGCCGGTGCTGGCCCGGACGGCCACCCGGAACGGCACCTCGACCTGCGCGGCCGGCACGGCGGGGTCCTCGACGCGGCGGACGAGCAACCGCACGGCCTGGTGCGCGAGGAGGCCCAGGTCCGGCGCGACGGTGGTGAGCCCGGCGTACCGGGACTCCTCGAGGTCGTCGAACCCCGCGACGGCCACCTGCCCCGGGACGTCGACGCCGCGGGCGCGCAGGGCGTGCAGGGCGCCGAGCGCGAGCAGGTCGTTGAAGCAGACGACGGCGTCGAACCGGGCGCCGGCGTCGAGCAGGGCGTGCACGGCCCGCTCGCCGTCGGCGCGCCGGTAGGCGGGCACCCGCACGGCGAGCCGCTCGTCCGGCGCGAGCCCGGCGGCGGCGAGCGCCCGCACGTGCCCGCGCCAGCGCTCGCCGCCGGTGCTCGGGTCGTCCTGCCGGCCGACGACGGCGATCCGGCGCCGGCCGCGGTCCAGCAGGTGGGCGGTGACCTCCCGGGCGGCGCGCACGCTGTCCATCGCCACGTGGTCGACCAGCCCCGCGTACCGGTGCTCGCCCAGCATCACCAGCGGCGTGGACCCGATGCGCTCGCGCACCACCTCCTGCGGCGTGACGAGCGGGGACAGGATGACGCCGTCCACCAGCCGGG
>JAPSIJ010000540.1 GCA_031178805.1 Cellulomonas sp.
CCTGAGCGCGCGCGACCCGGGCGGCCGGGTCAGCCGGCGGCGAGCGCGTCCGTCAGTCGTCGGACTCGGGGTCGACCAGGAACCACACGGTCTTGCCCTCGTCCCCGTGCAGGTCCACGCCCCAGGTGCGCGACAGCGCCTCGACCAGGGCCATGCCGCGGCCGCTGACCGCGGTCGGCGCCGGGTGCTGCACCTGCGGGCGCGCGGGGCTCTCGTCGGTCACGGCCACGCGCACGCCGCGGTGGTCGATGCGCACGGCCACCCGCACCCGGCCGTGCTCCGGCCCGTGCACGACGGCGTTCGCGACGACCTCGCCCGTCAGCAGCTCGATCACCTGGTTCGCGGACCCGGAGACCCCGGACGCGGCGACCCGGTGCATGATCCAGTGCCGCGCCGCCCGGGGGGCGGAACGGCGGGCGTCGAGGACGAGCTCGTCGTGCTCCGCACGCGCGTCAGCACGCCGCTCACCCGGCGCCGAACGAAGGTCCCTCACGTCACCCACCCGCCTACTGTGCCCGACGCTCGGCCGGTCTGCCGCGCGAGCGACACGCCGGGAGCCCGTCGGGGGCCTCCCGGACGCGGTCCGCGGGCTGCCCCGGGAGGGTGTCCCGGCGCCCGCCCGGCCCGTACTGTCGCAGGGCACGGGCCGTCCGGCGGCCCCCGACGCGCCACCCGGAGGCCGCGATGACCCGCCCGGAGCCCGAGGCCCCCGCGAGCCCGCTGACCCTCGCCGGCACGGCCGGCCGCGGCACCCTGCTGGCGACCGTGCTCGGCTCGGCGCTGGTGTTCCTGGACGGCACGATCGTCGGCATCGCGCTGCCCGCGATCGCCGACGACCTGGGCGCGACGACGGCCGGCCTGCAGTGGACGGTGAACGGCTACGCGCTCACCCTCGCGGCCCTGCTGCTGCTCGGCGGCTCGCTCGGGGACCGGTTCGGGCGGCGTCGGCTGTTCGTCGTCGGCACGGTGGCGTTCGCCGCGGCGTCCGTGCTGTGCGCCGTGGCGCCGACCGTCGGCCTGCTGGTCGCCGCCCGTGCCGTGCAGGGCGTCGGCGGCGCCCTGCTCACCCCCGGCTCGCTCGCGATCCTGCAGTCGTCGTTCGCCCCCGGCGACCGGGCCCGCGCCATCGGCGCCTGGTCCGGGCTGGGCGGGGCGGTGGGCGCGGTCGCGCCGTTCCTCGGCGGCTGGATCGTGGAGCAGGCCGGCTGGCGGTGGGTGTTCGGCATCAACATCCCGCTGGCGGCGCTCGTGGTCGTGGTGGCGCTGCGCTGGGTGCCGGAGTCCGCCGACCCGGAGGCGTCCGGTCCGCTCGACCTCCGGGGCACCGCGCTGGCCGCCGTCGGGCTGGGGGCGCTCACCTGGGCGCTGACGGCGTGGTCCGAGCAGGGCCGGCCGGACGCGGCGGTGACGGCGGTGGGTGCCGCGGGCGTGCTGGCCCTGGCCGGTTTCGTCGTCGCGGAGGCCCGCACCCGGTACCCGGCCCTGCCGCTGCGGCTCTTCCGGTGGCGGCCGTTCGCCGCGGTGAACCTGGCCACGCTGCTGGTCTACGCGTCCCTGTCCGGCGTGTTCTTCTTCCTGCCCGTGACGCTGCAGGTCGTCACCGGGTGGTCGCCGCTGGCGGCGGGGGTCGCCTCGCTGCCGGTCACGCTGCTGATGCTGCTGCTCTCGGCGCAGGGCGGCGCGCTCGGCGCCCGCATCGGGCCGCGGATCCCGATGACCGCCGGCCCGCTGGTGGCCGGCGCCGGTGCCGTGCTGCTCGCGGGGATCGGCCCCGGCACGACGTACCTCACCGGCGTGCTGCCCGGCGTGCTCGCCCTCGGCGCGGGCCTGGTGCTCACCGTCGCCCCGCTGACCGCGACCGCGCTGGCCGCCGCCCCGGACCACCTCGCGGGCGTGGCGTCCGCGACGAACAACGCCGTGGCGCGGGTGGCGGGGCTGCTCGCGGTCGCCGTGCTGCCGCTGGTCGCGGGCGTCGGCACGGGCCTGTCCGACCCGCGGGTGCTCGGCGACGCGCACCCGGTCGCCATGCTCGCGTGCGCCGCGCTGATGGCCGCCGGCGCCGCGGTCGCCGCGGTGG
>JAPSIJ010000541.1 GCA_031178805.1 Cellulomonas sp.
CCTGCACCACGTCCAGCGGCACGTCCTCGGGGGCGAGCCGGTACCAGGCCTGGTCCAGCAGCGCGGCCGCGAGGTACTCGGTGGTGGCGAAGCCCTCGCCGTCCTGGCGGGACGCGAGCATCGTCTCCACCCACTGCGCCGGCATCGGCTCGCCGGTCTCGTGGTGCACCGCGTACGAGCGCAGCACCGACGGCTCCCACGCCCACATCTCGTTCACCTGCGAGGGATACTCCACGAAGTCGCGCGGCACCTCGGTGCCGGACTGCGACGGGTACCGCACGGCCGAGAACAGCCCGTGCAGCGCGTGCCCGAACTCGTGGAACAGCGTGATGACCTCGTCCCAGGTGAGCAGCGTCGGCTCCCCCGCCGGCGGCTTCGGGATGTTGAGGTTGTTCACCACCACGGGCTGCTCGCCGAGCATCGCGGACTGGTCGACGAGGTTGTTCATCCAGGCGCCGCCGCGCTTGGAGTCGCGGGTCCAGAAGTCGCCGAGGAACAGGCCCAGGCCGGAGCCGTCGGCGTCGAGCACCTCGAACACCCGCACGTCCGGGTGATAGCCGACCAGGTCGGTGCGCTCGGTGAACGTCAGGCCGTACAGGTCGCCGGCGGCCTTGAACACGCCGTCGCGCAGCACCCGGTCCAGCTCGAGGTAGGGACGCAGCAGGGCGTCGTCGAGCGAGCGGCGCTCCTTGCGGACCTGCTCGGCGTAGTACGCCCAGTCCCACGGCTCGAGGGTGGCGCCCGGGACGTCGCGCTGCAGCGCGGCCTCCAGGTCGGCGGCCTCGGCGCGGGCGTTGGCGACGGCGGCGGGCGCCAGCCGGCCGAGGATGTCGGCGACGGCCTCGGGCGTCTTCGCGGTCGCGTCCGCCGCGATGTACGCGGCGTGGTGCGGGTAGCCGAGCAGGCGGGCCCGCTCCGCGCGCAGCCGCACGAGGGTGAGCAGCGTGGCGCGGGTGTCGTGCTCGCCGCCGCGCGCGCCGCGGCTGACCGAGGCGGTGTGCAGCCGGGCGCGCAGGCCGCGGTGGGTCAGCGAGGCCAGGGCGGGCTGCTGGGTGGGCAGCACCAGGTCCAGCAGCCAGGCGCCGGGGTGGCCGCGGCGGGCGGCGGCCTCGGCGGCGGCGGCGCGCGCGTCGGCGGGCAGGCCGTCGAGCTCGGCCTCGTCGGTGACCAGCACGGCGGAGTCGTTGGTCTCGGCGAGCAGCTGCCGGCCGAACACCGTCTCCAGCCGGGTGATCTCGCCGTTCAGCTCGCGCAGCCGCTCCTGGGACGCGTCGTCCAGGCGCACGCCCGCCCGGACGAACCGGGTCCGCAGCCGGTGCAGCAGCCAGGCGGTGTCGGGCGCGAGGTCGAGGTCGCCGGCCTCGGCGGCGGCGTGCAGCGCCTCCACCCGGGCGAACAGGCGCGGGTCGAGGAAGATGGCGTCCTCGTGCGCGGCGAGCAGCGGGGCGACCTCCTCCTCCAGCGCCTCCAGGCCCGGGGTGGAGTCCGAGGAGGACTGGTTGAAGAACGCGGTCGCCGCGCGGTGCAGCAGGCGGCCCGAGCGCTCCAGGGCGTCGAGGGTGTTCTCGACCGTCGCGGGCTCCGTGGCGGCGGCGATCGCCTCGACCTCCGCGCGCTGCTCCGCCATGCCGGCCAGCAGGGCCGGGCGGTAGTGCTCCTCGCGGATGCGGGCGAAGTCCGGCAGGCCGTAGGGCAGGGCGGACGGGGTGGCGAACGGGTTGTCCGCGTCGAGGGTCGTGGTCATCGGGCCATCATCGCCGACGCCGGGACGTCGGCGCGCCGGTCCCGGTCCAGCGCGCCGACCCACTCCGCCCGCGGCGTCCCGCGGTGCTCCCCCGGGCGCTCGCCGGGCTCGATCCGGAACCCGGCGCGCTCGGCCACGGCCCGCGACGCGGCGTTGCCGACGAACGCGCGCCAGGTGAGCCGGTGCAGACCGAGCCGGCCGAACGCCGCGTCGACCACCAGCGCGACCGCCCGCCCCATCAGGCCGCGGCCGCGTGCCTCGGGGGCGAGCCAGTAGCCGAGCTCCGCGCTGCCGTCGTCCCGGCGGGCCAGCCCGACCATGCCGACCAGCG
>JAPSIJ010000542.1 GCA_031178805.1 Cellulomonas sp.
GGGGCCGGTCGGCTCGGCGGCGCGCCGACGTCCGGCTCAGCGCGTCTGGTGGCGCCGGGTCGGGCGGGGCGGTGGGGTCGTCAGCGACCCTGCTCGCGCCGCTTGTCCCAGCGGTCCTCCATCCGGTTCATGAACCCCTTCTTGCGGGCTGCTGCCGGCCGCGGCGCGGTGCTGCCGTCGGGACGGACGACGCCGACCGGTCCGCCGCTGCGGCGCGGGCGCGTGAACGCGATCGCGACGGAGGCGAACATGACGACGAAGCCCAGAACCCCGAGCCACACCTCGGACGACGCGGCGCCGCCCACGAGTAGCAGCAGACCGACGACGGCACCGATGCCGCCGAGGACATACCGCAGGACCGGCTTCCGACCACGCGATGTCAGCGTGTTCGCGAGCCGGGGATCGTCAGACGTGAGCTGACGCTCCATCTGCTCCAGTACACGTTGTTCGTACTCGGAGAGAGGCATTCCAACCCCCGTGCTCCGCCGTCGGGACTCTTCACCTCAGGATACGGGGCGTTCGGCGAACTCGGTAGTCGAGCGGGGACCACGGTCGCGTGACGCTGCGGACACCGGCTGCCGGGAACCATCGGGGCCGCCCCGCCGTTCCCCCCGCGGTCCCGTCGGCGGCCGGCTCGAGCCGGCCACGGCGCCGGTCGAGACGTCGGGCAACGGGTCGGGCGCCGGCTCGCCGCCGGCCGGGCCGGCCTCGGCCGCGGGACGCGCGGAGCGGCCGACCGCCCGGGTGCCCGCGCCGATCGCCGCGCGGCCGAACCGCTCGCGCACCAGGTCCATCGCCCGCTCGGCCTCCCGCCGGGCCTCGGACGTCTCCGCGACGGCCTCCTCGAGGGTCGGCTGCCGGACGACCTCCTCCGCGGGCGTCAGGCCCTCGGCCCGCACGCCGACCAGGCGCACCGGCAGGCCGCCGAGGTCCGCGGCGGCCAGCAGGTCCCGGGCGGCCAGGTAGAGCTCGCGCCCGACGTCGGTGGGCTGCGCGAGGGTCCGGGACCGGGTGAGGGTGCGGAAGTCGGCGGTCCGGACCTTGACGGCGACGGTCCGCGCGGCGAGGTGCTGGGCGCGCAGGCGGCTCGCGCACCGGTCGGCGAGCTCGAGCGCCTTGCTCTCCACGACGCGCATGTCGCGGACGTCGACGGCGAAGGTCTCCTCGGCGCCGACGCTCTTCTCCTCGCGGCCGGGCAGGACCGGCCGCGGGTCCCGCCCCCACGCCAGGTCGTACAGGTGGGCGCCGGCGACCCGGCCGACGGCCCGCTGCACCGTGCCGACGTCGCTGTCCGCGAGCTCGGCGACGGTGCGGATCCCCCAGCGCTCCAGGTTCGCGGCGGTCCGCTCCCCCACGCCCCACAGGGCGCCGACCGGGAGCACGCGCAGGAACGCCACCGTCGCGTCCTTCGGCACCAGCAGCACGCCGTCGGGCTTGGCGTGGCCCGAGGCGAGCTTGGCGACGAACTTGGTGGCGGCGATGCCCACCGAGCAGGTGATGCCGTACTGCGCCTGCACCCGCTCGCGCACCAGCGCCGCGATCCGCGTCGGGCTGCCGAGGCGGCGGCGCGCGCCGCTGACGTCCAGGAACGCCTCGTCGACGCTCACCTGCTCGACCAGCGAGGTGACGTCGCGCAGGATGCCCATGACGCCGTGCGACACCTCCTGGTACGCCGCGTGGTCCGGCGGCACGACGACGGCCTGCGGGCACAGCCGGCGCGCGGCAGCCATCGGCATCGCCGAGTGCACGCCGAACGCCCGCGCCTCGTAGGTGGCCGCCAGCACGACGGACCGCTCGGCCCCGCCGACGATCACGGGTCGGCCGCGCAGGTGGGGCCGGCGAGCCAGCTCCACCGAGGCGAAGAACGCGTCCATGTCGACGTGCAGGATCGAGCAGCCGTCCTCCTCGCCGCCCCAGTCCCGGCGCGCCTCGGCGGACCGGGGGCCGCGGCTCATCGGCGCGTCATCCCGCGCGGACCTCGTCCACGCCCTCGAGCTCGGCGCGGACGATGTCGAGGAAGTCCTCGGCGTGGCACAGCACCTGCTCGGCGCGCTCGGCCGTCACGGCGTCGAA
>JAPSIJ010000543.1 GCA_031178805.1 Cellulomonas sp.
GTGACCAGGAAGGCCTCGGTGGAGTCCGCCTCGGCGTCCAGCACGGCGGCCACGCCGGGGTGCCGCAGCCGCTGCAGGGCCAGCACCTCGCGGCGCAGGCGCTCGCGCGAGGACGGGTCGGCGCCGACGTGCGGGTGCAGCAGCTTCAGGGCCACGGCCGTCCCGCCGCCGTCCACGGCGCGGTACACCGTGCCCATGCCGCCGGAGCCGAGGGGGGCCAGGATCGTGTACCCGCCGACCTCGGCGCCGGGGGCCAGCCCGATGCGCTCCATCCGCCCGACGGTAGCCGCCCGGTGTGCAGGCCCCGTGCTGCCGCGCGGCGCACGGTGTGCAGGGTCACCCGCCCGGCCGGGCGGTTGCCCGGGCGACCCGGCGGGGGTCACGTTAGGGTCAGGACGACACCAAGGAGCTGATGGAGCAGTGACATCTGCGGGTTATGACCTGGTCGTCGTCGCGAACCGCCTGCCGGTGGACGTGACGCTGGACGACGACGGCACGCCGAGCTGGAACCGGTCGCCCGGCGGCCTGGTGACGGCCCTGGAGCCGGTCGTGCAGAAGTCCGACGGCGCGTGGGTGGGCTGGGGCGGCTCGGCCGACCTCGAGCTCGAGCCGTTCGACGCGGACGACATGCGCCTGGTGCCGGTGAAGCTCACCGAGGACGACCTCACGTACTACTACGAGGGGTTCTCCAACGACACGCTGTGGCCGCTGTACCACGACGTGATCCAGCCCCCGACGTTCCACCGGCAGTGGTGGGACGCCTACCAGCGGGTCAACCGCCGGTTCGCGGACGCCGCGGCGGCCCAGGCGGCCCCCGGCGCGACGGTGTGGGTGCACGACTACCAGCTGCAGCTGGTGCCGAAGTTCCTGCGCGAGCTGCGCCCGGACGTCCGGATCGGCTACTTCCACCACATCCCGTTCCCCCCGCTGGAGATCTTCGCGCAGCTGCCGTGGCGGCTGCAGGTGGTCGAGGGCCTGCTGGGCGCCGACCTGATCGGCTTCCAGCGCGGCGGCGACGCGGCCAACTTCGTCCGCGTGGTGCGCCGGCTCACCGACCTGTCGACCCGCGGCCAGATGATCTCGATCGCCGACGGCCAGGGCCGCGTCGAGCGGCACGTGCGCGCCGCGGCGTTCCCCATCTCGATCGACTCGCACGCCTTCGACCGGCTCGCGCGCACCCCGGAGGTGCAGCAGCGGGCCAAGGAGATCCGCGCGGAGCTCGGCGACCCCGAGGTGCTGCTGCTCGGCGTCGACCGGCTGGACTACACCAAGGGCATCCGGCACCGGATCAAGGCGTTCGGCGAGCTGCTCGAGGACGGCCGGCTCACCGTGCCGCAGGCGACGCTGGTGCAGGTAGCCTCGCCGAGCCGGGAGAACGTCGGCGCCTACCAGCAGCTGCGCGACGACGTCGAGGGCCTGGTCGGCCGGATCAACGGCGAGCACGGCGAGCTCGGGCACGCGGCGGTGCACTACATGCACCACTCGTACCCGATGGAGGAGATGGCGGCGCTGTACCTGGCGGCCGACGTCATGCTGGTCACCGCGCTGCGCGACGGCATGAACCTGGTCGCCAAGGAGTACATCGCGGCGCGGTCCGACGACCGCGGCGCCCTGGTGCTCAGCGAGTTCACCGGCGCCGCCGACGAGCTGGGCGGGGCGGCCATCCTGGTCAACCCGCACGACATCGTGGGCCTGAAGAACGCCATCCAGCACGCCGCCAACATCGACCCCCGCGAGGCGCGCAAGCGCATGCGGCGGCTGCGGCGGCGGGTGCTCGAGAACGACGTCGCGCACTGGTCCGACTCGTTCATGTCCGTGCTGACCGCGGTGCCCGTCCGGGAACCGCAGGCCTGAGGAGTCCGTCCGTGCCCGAGGTGCACCCCCCGCAGCAGCCCGCCGACGGCGAGTCGCTCGCCGCGGAGCTCCGCGGCGCCGTCGCCGACCCAGCCCGCCGGCCCGTGCTGGTGGCGCTCGACTTCGACGGCACGCTCGCCCCGCTGCAGGACGACCCCGAGGCGTCGCGCATCCTCCCCGACGCCGTGACGGCGCTGGCCGCGCTCGCGG
>JAPSIJ010000073.1:0-3632 GCA_031178805.1 Cellulomonas sp.
GCCGCGTCCCTGGCCACGTGCCGGTGCCACTGCCACCGGCCGAGGAAGACGCACGCCACCGACACCACCACGGCGAGCAGCAGCAGGCCGATCGCGCGGCGCGCCGCCGGGTTGCCCCGCAGGGCCGGGAGCGGGCCGCTCATCGCGCGCCGGGGAACCCGGGCAGGCCGGGCCGCTCACCCAGGTCCAGGCGCGGCAGCTCGGCCACCGGCACGGTGCCCTGCCAGAACGCGCGCACGCCCAGGTACTCCTCGAGGTGGCCGCGGTGCTCGTCGCACGCCAGCCACACCTTGCGCCGCGCCGGGGTGTGCAGGCGCGGGTTGTTCCACAGCACGCCCCAGGTCGCCTCCGCCCGGCAGCCGCGCGCGCTGCACACCAGGTCGTCGCCGACCGCGTCGGGGGTGGGGGCGGTCATCGGGGTCCTCCGGGCGTGCGGTCGGCGTCGTGCGGGGCCTCGTCGGCGGCGGGGGACCGGCGGGGCCAGGGCGAGGACTCCCACGGTCCCGCGCCCGCCGGGGGAGCGCCGGGCCGGGCGGGTGCCGGCCGGGGCTGCGACGGGGCGTCCGCCCGCGGGGGCCCCGCGGCGTCCAGCAGCGGCGGCAGCACCGCCTGCGGGCCGGCCTCCTGGCGCTCGCGGCCGGCGTTGGCGAACAGCACCGCGATGTACGGCAGCACGACCGCGCCGACGATCAGCAGCAGCGAGACCCAGAACGGCACCCGCTGCCACAGCAGCACGGCCAGCACGAAGCAGACGACGCGGATGCCCATCTGCAGCAGGTACCGCCGGGCGCGCCGCGACTGGTCCGCCGCGAGGGGCTCGGGCGCGCTGGTGACGCTCTGCGCCGCGTCGGGGGTCCGCCTGCTCACACCTGATCGTAGGCGCCGACGCCGGGTGGGGTCGTGCCGGGACCGGTCGCAGCCCTCAGCACCGTCTCAGCGCTACGGTCGGTGCGTGGAGCTGCGCGACTACCGCCCGGAGGACGCCGGGCCGACGCTGGCGGTGTTCCGCCGGGCGGTCCGCACGACGGCTGCCCGGGACTACACCCCGGAGCAGGTGGCGGCGTGGGCGCCGGACGACCTGGACCCCGTCGCCTGGGCGGAGCGGCGCGCCCGGGCCCGGACGCGGGTGGCCGTGCTGGCCGACGTGCTGGACGGCGCCGTGGCCGGGTTCACCGACGTCGACGCCGCGGGCTACGTCGACATGCTGTTCGTCGACCCGGCCGCCGCCCGGCGCGGCGTCGCCACCGCGCTGCTGGCCTGGGCCGAGGCCACCGCGCGCGCCGACGGGGCGACGGAGCTGCGCACGCACGCCAGCGTCACCGCCCGCCCGTTCTTCGCGGCGCACGGGTTCGTGGTCGAGGCCGAGCAGCACCCCGTGCGGCGCGGCGTCACGCTGACGAACTACCGGATGCGCCGCCCGCTGTGACGCCGTCGGGCGGCCCGGCGTTGTGCGAACCGGACAACCCGGGGCGGGCATCCTGTGCCGCGCCGGTGCACCGCCGCCGCGGGGGCGTCGGATAGCGTCGGCTTCCGTGTCCGAGACCTCGCAGCCCACCGCCCCCCGCCCGGAGCCCCGCAGCGTGCTCGTCACCGGCGCCAACCGCGGGATCGGCCGGGCCATCGCCGAGCGGTTCCTCGCGCAGGGCGACCGCGTGGCGACCCTGGCCCGCAGCGGCGGCGCCCCCGACGGCGTGCTCACCGTCACCGGCGACGTGACCGACACCGCCGCCGTGGACGCGGCGTTCGCGGAGGTCGAGGCGCAGCACGGCCCCGTCGAGGTGCTGGTCGCCAACGCCGGCGTCACCCGCGACGGCCTGCTGATGCGGATGACCGACGAGGACTTCGAGCAGGTCGTCGACGTGAACCTCACGGGCGTGTTCCGCTGTGTGCGCCGCGCCTCCAAGGGCATGATCCGGCTGCGCCGCGGGCGGATCGTCATGATCGGCTCCACCGTCGGCCTCTACGGCAACGCCGGCCAGGTGAACTACACCGCGACCAAGGCCGGCCTGGTCGGCATGGCCCGCTCCATCACCCGCGAGCTCGGCGGCCGCGGCATCACCGCGAACGTCGTCGCCCCCGGGTTCATCGAGACCGCGATGACCGCGGAGCTCCCGCAGGACCGCCAGGACGCCTACCTCGGCACGATCCCCGCCGGCCGGTTCGGCGCGGTGGACGAGATCGCCGCCGCCGTGGAGTTCCTCGCCTCGCCCGCCGCCGGGTACATCTCCGGCGCCGTGCTGCCGGTCGACGGCGGCCTCGGCATGGGCCACTGACCACCCCTCACCCCGCACGAACGAACGGATCGGAACGACCATGGGTCTCCTCGACGGCAAGAAGCTCCTCGTCACCGGCGTCCTCACCGACGGCTCCATCGCCTTCCACGTGGCCCGGCTCGCGCAGGAGGAGGGCGCCGAGGTCGTGCTGAGCTCCTTCGGCCGCCAGTTCCGCCTCACCCAGGCCATCGCCCGCCGGCTGCCGAAGGAGGCGCCCGTGGTGCAGCTCGACGTCACCGACGCCGACGACCTGGCCGCCCTGCCGGACCGCGTCCGCGAGCACGTCGACCACCTGGACGGCGTCGTGCACTCGATCGGCTTCGCCCCGCAGTCCGTGATGGGCGGCAACTTCCTCGCCGCCGAGTGGGCGGACGTCGCCACCGCGCTCGAGGTCTCGGCGTTCTCGCTGAAGTCGCTCGCCACCGCCACGCAGCCGCTGCTGACGGGCGGCGGCTCGATCGTCGGCCTGACGTTCGACGCGCGGTTCGCCTGGCCGGTCTACGACTGGATGGGCGTGGCCAAGGCCGCCTTCGAGTCGACCTCCCGCTACCTCGCCCGCGACCTCGGCCCCGCCGGCATCCGGGTGAACGTGGTCTCCGCCGGCCCGATCCGCACCACGGCCGCCAAGTCCATCCCCGGCTTCGAGTCGATGGAGGGCGGCTGGGACGGCCGCGCCCCGCTCGGCTGGGACGTGCACGACCCGGAGCCCACCGCCCGCGCGGTGGCCGCCCTGCTGTCGGACTGGTTCCCGAAGACCACGGGGGAGATGGTGCACGTCGACGGCGGCGTGCACGCCATGGGTCAGTAGTCGTGCGACGCTGGTGCGCGTGAACCCCGCGCACCAGCTCGTCCTCCTCCGGCACGCCACGGCGGAGCCGGCGGGGACCCTCGACGACCCGCTCCGCCCGCTGGCCCTCGCCGGGCGGCGGCAGGCGGCCGAGGTGGGGACCGCGCTGCGCGCCGCCGGCGTCGTGCCGGACCTCGTGCTGGTGTCCAGCGCCGTCCGCACGCGCCAGACCTGGGACCTGGTGCGCGCCGGCCTGGACGTCCCCGCGGACGTGGCGCGGGTGAGCGAGGACGTGTACTCCGCCGGCGTCCGGTCGCTGCTCGGGCTGCTGCGCGGGCTCGACGAGTCGGCGGGCACCGTGCTGGTCGTCGGGCACGAGCCCACGGTGTCCCAGACCGCCGCCGCCCTGGCCGGCCCCGGCTCGGACGACGCCGCGGTGGCGCGCGTGCGCGTCGGCGTGCCGACGGCGGCGTGGTCGGTGCTGGAGCTCGACGGCCCGTGGGCCGCGCTGGAGCCCGACTCCGCCCGCCTGCTCCGCGTGGTGTCCCCGGCCTGACGCGGCGCGCCCGCTG
>JAPSIJ010000073.1:3732-9202 GCA_031178805.1 Cellulomonas sp.
GCTGGGCTGCGCGGTCAGGCGAAGGGCGGCAGGTCCAGCACGGCGTCCAGCCGGTCCCGCACGACGGCGTCGGCCTGCGCGCAGACCACCGGCTTCGCGTTGAACGCGATGCCGAAGCCCGCGGCGGCGAGCATGTCCAGGTCGTTGGCGCCGTCGCCGATCGCGACCGTGCGCTCCACCGGGATGCCCGCCTCGGCGGCGTACGCGCGCAGGGTGCGGGCCTTGACCGCGCGGTCCACGACCTCGCCGGCGACCCGGCCGGTGAGCGCGCCGTGCTCGACCTCCAGGGTGTTCGCCCGGAACCGCGTGATGCCGAGCCGCGCCGCGAGCGGGGCGACGACCTCCTCGAACCCGCCCGACACCAGGCCGACGGGCCAGCCGCGCCGGTCGAGCTCGGCCAGCAGCTCGACGGCGCCGGGCGTGACGACGACCTCGGCCAGCACCTCGGCGAACACCGCCACCGGCAGGCCCGCCAGCGTGGCGACCCGGGCGCGCAGCGACTCGGTGAAGTCCAGCTCGCCGCGCATGGCCCGCTCGGTGATCGCCGCGACCTCCGCGCGGGACCCGGCGTGGTCGGCGAGCAGCTCGACCACCTCCTGGGTGATCAGCGTCGAGTCCACGTCCATGACGACGAGGCGGGCGGGGCGCGGGAGGCTCACGCCCGGCAGGCTACCGACCCGCCCGCGCGCTCGCGCGCCCCGTCCGCCGTGCGGCGGCCGGGGCGCGGCGGGACGTCAGAGCTCGACGACGGCGCCCTTCGGCACGACCGTGATGCCGGACTCGGTCACGGTGAACCCGCGGGCGAGGTCCTGCTCCCGGTCGATGCCGACGCGGGCGCGCTCCTGCACGACGACGTTCTTGTCGAGGATCGCCCGGTGCACCTGGGCGTACCGGTTCACCACGACGCCGTCCATCAGCACGGAGTCCGTGACCTGCCCCCAGGAGTGCAGGTACGTCCCCGGCGACAGGATCGACCCCGACACCGTGGCCCCCGAGACGATGACGCCCGGCGACACGATCGAGTCGGCGGCGTGCCCCAGGCGGCCGGCGCCGGCGTGCACGAACTTCGCCGGCGGCAGCCCGGTGTACCCGGTGTAGACCGGCCACTCGTCGTTGTAGAGGTTGAAGACCGGCTCGATGGAGATCAGGTCCTGGTTGGCGTCGTAGTAGGAGTCGAGCGTGCCGACGTCCCGCCAGTAGTCCCGGTCCCGGTCGGTGGAGCCGGGCACGTCGTTGTTGATGAAGTCGTAGACCGCCGCGGTGCCGCGCTCGACGAACGCGGGCACGAGGTCGCCGCCCATGTCGTGCCGGCTGTCGGGGTTCTCGGCGTCCTCGGTCACCGCGCGGCGCAGGGCGTCGGTGTTGACGACGTAGTTGCCCATGGACGCGAGGATCTCGCCGGGGGAGTCCGGCAGGCCGACCGGGTCGCTCGGCTTCTCCCGGAACGCGGTGATCCGCGTCGGGTCGTCCGCGGCGGTCTCGATCACGCCGAACTGGTCGGCCATCGCGATCGGCTGCCGGATGCCCGCGACGGTCATCTCGGCGCCCGTGGCGATGTGCTGGTCGACCATCTGCGAGAAGTCCATCCGGTACACGTGGTCGGCGCCCACGACGACCACGATGTCCGGACGCTCGTCGTCCAGGATGTTGAGGCACTGGTAGATCGCGTCGGCCGAGCCGAGGTACCAGTGCTTGCCCACCCGCTGCTGTGCGGGGACGGGCGAGACGTAGTTGCCCAGCAGGGTGGACATGCGCCAGGTCTTCGACACGTGCCGGTCGAGGCTGTGCGACTTGTACTGCGTCAGCACGACGATGTGCAGGTACCGCGAGTTGACGAGGTTCGACAGGGCGAAGTCGACGAGGCGGTAGATGCCCCCGAACGGCACGGCGGGCTTGGCGCGGGCGGCGGTCAGCGGCATGAGCCGCTTGCCCTCTCCACCTGCGAGGACGATTGCCAGGATGCGCGGCGCTGCCATGCCCCGACCGTAGTGCCACCTGCCGCCCGGCGGCGAGGCGAACGGAGCGATCCGCGCTAGCGTGTCGCAGGTGAGAGTCGACCTGCTGACCCGCGAGTACCCGCCGCACGTGTACGGCGGGGCCGGCGTGCACGTCGCCGAGCTCGCCGCGGTCCTGCGGCGCAGCGTCGACGTGCGCGTGCACTGCTTCGACGGCCCCCGGGACGAGCCGGGGGTGACGGGGTACTCCGTGCCGGCCGACCTGGCCGACGCCAACCCGGCGCTCGCCACCTTCGGCGTCGACCTGGCCGTCGTCGACGGCGTGGGCCGCGGGGAGGGTCCGGCGACCGACCTCGTGCACTCGCACACCTGGTACGCCAACCTCGCCGGCCACCTGGCCTCGCTGCTGCACGGCGTCCCGCACGTCGTGTCCGCGCACAGCCTGGAGCCGCTGCGGCCGTGGAAGGCCGAGCAGCTCGGCGGCGGCTACGCCCTGTCCTCCTGGGCCGAGCGCACCGCGTTCGAGTCCGCGGCGGCCGTGATCGCGGTCAGCGCCGGCATGCGCGCCGACATCCTGCGCTGCTACCCGGCGATCGACCCCGCCCGCGTCCAGGTCGTGCACAACGGCATCGACCTGAGCGGCTGGCGCCGCCCGGAGACCGACGACGAGTG
This sequence comes from Cellulomonas sp., assembly GCA_031178805.1. Classification (GTDB taxonomy): domain Bacteria; phylum Actinomycetota; class Actinomycetes; order Actinomycetales; family Cellulomonadaceae; genus Cellulomonas. Next base: position 6,360 of record JAPSIJ010000073.1, read on the forward strand.
GGACGCCGCCCGCCGCGTCGCCGTCGCGAACGGCATCGACCCCGACCGGCCCGCCGTGGTGTTCGTCGGCCGGATCACCCGGCAGAAGGGCCTGCCCTACCTGCTGCGCGCCGCCGAGCAGCTGCCGCCGGAGGTCCAGCTGGTGCTGTGCGCCGGCGCCCCGGACACGCCGGAGATCCTCGCCGAGGTCACGGGGCTGGTCGAGCAGCTGCGCGCCCGCCGCGGCGGCGTGGTGTGGATCGACCGGATGCTGCCCCGCGAGGAGCTGGTGGCGGTCCTCGCGACGGGCACCGTGTTCGCCTGCCCGTCCGTGTACGAGCCGCTCGGCATCGTGAACCTCGAGGCGATGGCCGTGGGGCTGCCGGTGGTCGGCACCGCCACGGGCGGCATCCCCGAGGTCGTCGACGCGGGCACCACCGGCTGGCTGGTGCCGATCGAGCAGGTGCAGGACGGCACCGGCACCCCCGTGGACCCGGACCGGTTCGTCGCCGACCTGGGCGCGGCGCTGGCGGAGGCCGTGTCCGACGCCGAGCGGGCGCGCGCCTGGGGCGTGGCGTCGCGCCGCCGGGTCGAGGACCACTTCTCCTGGGACGCGATCGCCGACCGCACCCTCGAGGTGTACCGCTCCGTCCTGGGCTGAGCCGCCGGGGAGTCAGCCGACCCGGCGCGGCTCCGGGGCGCCGGGGTGCGTGGCCACGGCCAGCGCCCGCCGGGCCGCCCGGTCGACGTCCCGCAGCGCGGTCGACCGCTGGTCCGCCTGCCACAGGTTGACCGCGGCCCCGTCGTCGGCCGTCGCCAGGTCGACGATCGCGCGCAGCCGCAGCGCGCTGCCGATCACGCGCACCCGCCGCGGGTCCGTGCCGGGCGGCAGCACGCCGCGCGCGTCCGGCGTGGTGCGCAGGGCGGCGATCCGCTCCGCCGCGTCCGGCCGCCAGCGCGCCACGTCGAGGGAGGTCAGCGCCTCGGTGGCCCGGGTCAGCGCGGTCGCGAGGTCGCGCTCGGCGTCCGCCAGCGTCCCGACGTGGCCGACCAGCGTGGTCCGCCACGGCGGCACCGCGTGCACGTGCCAGGTCACCAGGTGCCCGGCCTCGTACACGCTGCCGAACTGCTCGACCTCGGGCACCGCCGCGAAGTCACCGTCCGCGGTGCTGACCAGCACCGCCTCGCCCGCGCCCTGCGCCGCGCCGGCCACGACGGCCGGGGCGCCGGCGGGGTCGCCCGGGGCGGGCAGCACCGCGGCGGCGGTCCGCGGCCCGCTGGCCCAGGCGGCGACCAGGTCGGCGAGCGTCGCCGGGCCGGAGGGGTCCGGACCCGCCGCGGCGAGCCCGGGGACCCGCGCGCCGGGCACGACGACGCGGTGCGGCTCGTCGTCGCCCTGGACGGCGGCGAGCGTGCGCTGGACGGGGTCCGCCCCGGACCCGGCCTCGGCGAGCCAGAGGGCCAGGAGCACGGAGCGCGGCAGGGCGAGGGGAGTGCGGTCCACCCCACCAACGTACGTCCCCGCCCGGACCGCTCCGGGCGGCTAGGGTCTGGTGTCCATGACCGACGTGCTCGACCTGCAGGACGTGACCATCCGCCGCGGCACCACGACGATCCTCGATCGGCTGTCCTGGACGGTCCGCGAGGGCGAGCGCTGGGTGGTGCTCGGCCGCAACGGCGCCGGCAAGACCACGGTGCTCCAGGTGGCCGCCGGGCGGATGCACCCGACCGCCGGCACCGCCGACCTGCTGGGCTCGCGCCTGGGCCGCGTCGACGTGTTCGAGCTGCGGCCCCGGATCGGCCTGGCCAGCGCGGCGCTCGCCGACCGGATCCCCGCCGGGGAGGTCGTGCGGGACGTGGTGCTCACCGCCGCGTACGGCGTCACCGGCCGCTGGCGCGAGTCCTACGAGTCCGTGGACGAGTCGCGGGCGACCGACCTGATGGCGGCGTTCGGCGTCGAGCGGTTCGCCGACCGGCGGTACGGCACCCTCAGCGAGGGCGAGCGCAAGCGGGTGCAGATCGCCCGCGCGCTGATGAGCGACCCCGAGCTGCTGCTGCTGGACGAGCCGGCCGCGGGGCTGGACCTGGGCGGCCGCGAGGAGCTGGTCAGCGCGCTCGCCGAGCTGGCGGCGGACCGGCGCTCGCCGGTGCTCGTGCTCGTCACCCACCACGTCGAGGAGATCCCGCCGGGCTTCACGCACCTGCTGCTGCTCGCGGACGGCCGGGTGCACGCCGCCGGGCCGGTGGACGAGGTGCTCACGGACGAGAACCTCACGGGCGCGTTCGGCACCCCGCTGCACGTGGCGAAGGCCGGCGACCGGTGGACGGCCCGCTCCGCCCGGTGACGCGGTCCCGGTGACGCCCGGGTCCGTGCCGGCGGGCGCGCCCGGTTCGTCCGGTCGGTCAGCCCGTCGTGCGGATTCCCCAGGCCGAGGTCAAGGAACCGTCTAGGATCGGTGGCGAGCGGTGTGCTCGCCCGCTCGACGACGACGGTGCCCGCCCGCTCGGGCACCCCCGACGGAGGGACCGACGATGGGCTGGCTCTGGTGGCTCGGCGGCGCTCTGCTCCTGGGCGTGGCCGAGGTCTTCTCGCTCGACCTGATCTTCCTCATGCTGGCCGCCGGCGCGCTCGCCGGCGCCGTGGCGAACGCGCTGGGCGCGCCGCTGGCCGTGCAGATCATCGCGGCGGCCGTGGCGTCGCTGCTCATGCTGTTCGCGATCCGGCCGTTCCTGCTGCGCCAGCTGCGCGCCCGGACCACGCTGGTCGAGACCAACTCCGCCGCGCTGGTCGGCCGGCCCGCGCTCGTGGTGTCGCCGACCGACGGCCTCGGCGGCCGGGTGAAGCTCGCGGGGGAGGTGTGGTC
>JAPSIJ010000544.1 GCA_031178805.1 Cellulomonas sp.
CCGCTCGACGTCCGGCAGCCCGCCGGTGAAGTGCCGCCACGCGAGGTTGCGGTCCAGCCCGGAGCAGTCGGCCGGGTCCGGGCCCACCGCCGCCCACAGGGCGTTCCACAGCACGATCTCGTGCGCCGCGGTGAACACGCCGAGCGGCACGTCGGCCAGCCGGTCCACGATCCGCTGCACGCCCGGGGTGATCTGCCGGGGCACCAGCCCCGGGTCCGGCGGCGCCGCGCCGGCCACCCGGTACAGGTGGTCGCGCTCGGCGACGGTCAGCCGCAGCGCCCGCGCGAGCGCCCCGAGCAGCTGCGGGGACGGGTGCGTCGCCCGGCCCTGCTCCAGCCGCACCACGTAGTCCACGCTGACGCCGGCCAGCGCGGCGAGCTCCTCCCGTCGCAGGCCCGGCGCGCGGCGGCCGGTGCCCGCGGGCATGCCGACGTCCGCCGGTCCGATCCGGTCCCGCCAGGACCGCAGCACGCTCGCCAGCTCGTTCACCCCGCCATCCTGCCCCTCCCGCGCCCGACCAGGGTGGTACTCGTGGTCCCACCGTCGAGCAGGGCCTGGGGCGGCGGGCGGCGCGGCGGCAGCATCGACGCCATGACCACCACGCTGATCACCGGGGCCAACAAGAGCCTCGGCCTGGAGACCGCCCGCCGCCTGATCGAGGCCGGCCACACCGTCTACGCCGGGATGCGCGACCTCGCCGCCGGCGACGCCGCCCGCGCCCTCGGCGCCCACCCCGTCCAGCTCGACGTCACCGACCAGGCGAGCGTCGACGCCGCGGTCGCCGCGCTGCCGGAGCTCGACGTGCTCGTCAACAACGCCGGCGTGCTCGGCACGTCGCTCGGCGTCGAGGACCTCGACCCCGAGGCGATGCGCTCCGTGCTGGAGACCAACGTCGTCGGCGTCGTCCGGGTCACGCAGGCCGCGCTGCCGCTGCTGCGGCGGTCGGCGCACCCGGTGATCGTCAACGTCGCCTCGGGCGTCGGCGTGCCGCGGTTCCTCGCCACCGAGGGCCACGACGAGCACCCGGTGCTCGCCGTGCCGTACGCCGCGTCCAAGGCCGCCGTCATCGCGCTCACCGTGCAGTACGCGAAGAACCTGCCGACGTTCCGGGTCAACGCCAGCGACCCCGGCTACACCGCGACGGACTTCAACCGGCACAGCGGGCACCAGACGGTGACCGAGGGCACGGACGCGACCGTGGCGCTGGCGACCGTCGGGCCCGACGGGCCGACGGGGGAGCTGCACGACCGGCGGGGGCGGATCGCGTACTGACCGGCTGCGCGCCCGCGCCGCGGGCCCCCACCGCTCGCGCGAGGCGGAGGCCCGCGACCTCCTCGCCGCCGCCGTGACCACCGATCCGGTGCTGGCGTGGCTCGACGACAGCGCGGACCCGCGCGAGGAGCACGGCGGCGTGGTGCTGCCCAAGGCACAGCGGACCGCCGCCCGGCCCGTGGAGCCGCTGTGATCGTCCTCGACACGCACGTCTGGTCCGAGCTCCTGCGGCCGCAGATCGCCGCGCACGCCCTCCACGTCGGGGCGCCGCTCGCCACCCGGAACACCTCGCGGACCTCGGGATCACGCTGGTCGATCCGTGGCAGGGCGCGCGCCGAGCACTGCGCCCGCGGTCGCCAGGTGGGCCCCGTGGGGATCGAACCCACAACCCGCGGATTAAAAGTCCGCTGCTCTGCCAGTTGAGCTAGAGGCCCGGGACGTCCGGGGTCCCTCGACGGCACCCCCGGGCAGCTCCCGCGTCGTTCCGGTGGCGTGGCGCTGCCGCGCGGTCGACGAGGACGAAGGTACCGCCTCCTCCGCGGCGAGATCGGTCCGGAGCGGTGCAGGGCAGAGGATGGACCCATGAGACCCCTGGCTGCCACCGCCGTGCTCGCGGCCGCCCTGCTGCTGGCGGCCTGCACCGACGACGGCACGGAGGCGCGTGCGCCGGAGCCGTCGGCGACCGCCGGCACCGCTCCGGCCGGCCCTGCGTCCGGCCCGCAGCCCACCCCCGGCTCCGGGCCGGCGCTCGACGTCGCGGTGGCGGAGGCCTTCGTCGCGGCGG
>JAPSIJ010000074.1 GCA_031178805.1 Cellulomonas sp.
GACCGGGAGGCCGAGCTGCCGGCCGGCGAGCTGATGCAGGACGACTCCCTGCCCGCCGCGATCGACGCCCTCGCGCAGGAGGTGGGCCAGGAGGAGGCGCTCCGCCGCCTGCAGGCCCTGGAGTTCCGCCCGGTGCTGACCGCGCACCCGACCGAGGCGCGCCGGCGGTCCGTGTCGCGCGCGATCCGCCGGATCTCGGACCTGCTGTCCGAGCGCGACGCGCTCGCGGCCGGCGGCACCTCCCGGGCGGAGAACGACCGCCGGGTGCTGGAGGAGATCGACACCCTCTGGCGGACCTCGCCGCTGCGGGCGCAGAAGCCGACGGTGCTGGACGAGGTCCGCACCGTGATGAACGTCTTCGACACCACGCTGTTCGAGACCTTCCCGACGGTCTACCGCCGCCTGGACGACTGGCTGAACGGCCAGGAGGCCGGCCGGGTGGCGCCGCAGGTGCGGCCGTTCGTCCGGCTCGGCTCGTGGATCGGCGGCGACCGCGACGGCAACCCGAACGTCACCGCCGAGGTGACGCGCGCCGCCGCCGCGCTGGCGAACGAGCACGTGCTGACCGCGCTGGAGGACTCGGCGCGCCGCATCTCGGCCAAGCTGACCCTCGACGCCGCCGGCACCCCGGCCTCCGCCGAGCTGACCGCCCTGTGGCAGCGGCAGCGGGACCTGTCCGAGGACGCCGCCGCCAAGGCCGCGGCCGAGGTCCGGGACCAGCCGCACCGCCGGGCGCTGCGGATGATCGCCGAGCGGATCGCCGCCACCCGCCGCCGGGACGCCGACCTGTCGTACGCCGGGCCGGAGGAGCTGCTCGCGGACCTGGACGTCGTGCAGGGGTCGCTGCTGGCCGCGGGCGCCGGCCGGGCCGCCTACGGCGACCTGCAGCGGCTGACCTGGCAGGTGCAGACGTTCGGCTTCCACCTCGCCGAGCTCGAGGTGCGCCAGCACTCGCAGGTGCACGCCGCGGCGCTCGCGGACATCGCCGAGCACGGCATCGACGGGGAGCTGCAGCCCCGGACGGTCGAGGTGCTCGACACCTACCGGGCGATCGGCTCCGTGCAGCGGCGCTACGGCGTCGCCGCGGCCCGCCGGTACATCGTGTCCTTCACCCAGGCGCCCGAGCACCTGGCCGCGGTCTACCAGCTCGCCGAGCTGGTGTTCCCGGACCCGGCGACCCGCCCCGTGATCGACGCGATCCCGCTGTTCGAGACGTTCGCGGACCTCGAGGCCAGCGTGGACATCCTCGAGGAGATGCTCACCCTCCCGGTCGTGCAGCAGCGGCTCGCGGAGAACGGCCGGCACGTCGAGGTGATGCTCGGCTACTCGGACTCGTCCAAGGACGTCGGCCCGGTGGCCGCGACCCTGGCGCTGGACGTCGCGCAGAGCCGCATCGCGCAGTGGGGCCAGAAGCACGACCTCACGCTCACGCTGTTCCACGGCCGCGGCGGCGCGCTCGGCCGGGGCGGCGGCCCCGCGAACCGCGCCGTGCTCGCCCAGCCCCCGGGCTCGGTGGACGGCCGGTTCAAGCTCACCGAGCAGGGCGAGGTCATCTTCGCCCGGTACGGCAACCCGGTGATCGGGGCCCGGCACATCGAGCAGGTCGCCGCGGCGACGCTGCTGGCCGGCGCGCCGTCCACCGAGCAGCGGAACGCCGGCGCGACCGAGCGGTTCGCCGACCTGGCGGCGTCGCTGGACTCCGCGTCGCGGACCCGGTTCTACGAGCTGGTCCGCGCCGAGGGCTTCCCGCAGTGGTTCGGGCAGGTCACCCCGCTGGAGGAGCTCGGGCTGCTGCCGATCGGCTCCCGGCCGGCCCGGCGCGGGCTGTCCGTCGAGTCCCTGGACGACCTGCGGGCGATCCCGTGGGTGTTCTCCTGGTCGCAGGCCCGCACCAACCTCGCCGGCTGGTTCGGCCTGGGCACCGCGCTGGAGACGGTCGGCGACCTCGCCGAGCTGCAGGCGGCGTACGCGGAGTGGCCGCTGTTCAGCACGATGATCGACAACGTCGAGATGTCGCTGGCCAAGACGGACCAGCGGCTCGCCGAGCGCTACCTCGCGCTGGGCGACCGCGACGACCTCGCCGCGCTCGTGCTCGAGGAGATGGCGCTGACCCGCAAGTGGGTGCTCGCGATCACCGGCTCGGAGAGCATCCTGTCCCGCCGGCGGATCCTCGGCCGCGCGGTCCAGCTGCGCAGCCCCTACGTCGACGCGCTGTCGCTGCTGCAGATCCGGGCGCTGCGCGCGCTGCGGACGGGGGAGTCGCCGGAGCTCGACGAGGACTACAAGCGGCTGCTGCTGCTCACCGTCAACGGCGTGGCCGCCGGCCTGCAGAACACCGGCTGACCGGCGCGGCCCGCACGCGCGACGGCCCGGCACCCCTCGCGGGTGCCGGGCCGTCGTGCGTGCGGTGCGCGCCCGGGGTCAGCCCCAGAGGCGCTTCGTGGCGATCTCCGCGCCCTGCACCAGGGTCTCGAGCTTCGCCCACGCGATCTGCTGGTGGATCCGGCCGCCGAGGCCGCAGTCGGTGGCGGCGACGACGTTCTCCCGGCCGACCAGGCGCGCGAACCGCTCGATGCGGTCCGCCACCAGCTCGGGGTGCTCGACGACGTTGGTCGCGTGCGACACGACGCCCGGCAGGATCAGCCGGCCCTCGGGCAGCGTCACGTCCTCCCAGACCCGCCACTCGTGCTCGTGCCGCACGTTGGCCGCCTCGAAGGAGTAGGCGCCCGCGTTGACGGTGAGCATCGTGCGGACGATGTCCTTCATCGGCAGGTCCGTCGTGTGCGGGCCGTGCCAGGAGCCCCAGCACAGGTGGTACCGGATCTGGTCCTCGGGCAGGCCGCGCAGCGCGTGGTTCAGCGCCTCGACACGCATCTCCGTGAACCGGACGTAGTCCTCGACCGTCGGCTCCGGGGTGATCTGGTCCCAGTTCTCCGCCATCGACGGGTCGTCGATCTGCAGCACCAGGCCCGCCTCGATGATCGCGACGTACTCCTCGCGCATCGCGTCGGCCAGCGCCCAGACGTACTCCTCGTCCGTGGCGTAGTACTCGTTGTCCATCCGCGCGGCGCTGCCGGGTGCGATGGAGGTGATGAAGCCCTCGCGCGCCCCGGTGGCGGCGAGCGCGGCCCGGAGGTTCGCGGCGTCCTGCGCCACGGCCTCCTGGCCGGTGTAGGTCACGGGCGCGACGGCCGTCGGGAACGGCTTCGGGTCGCCGCCGTGGAACACGCCGCTGGTCGGGTCGGCGTACGCCTCCTCGAACCGGGCGCGGTCCCGCCGCCGGCCGAAGCCGGTCACCCGCACGTCGCCCGGCGCGGACTGCACGTCCTTGAAGATCCACGAGGCGCCGTCCCGCAGCTCCAGGCCGCCCAGGCGCTGGAACGAGTAGGACCACCAGGCGCCGTAGTCGATCGGGCTGCTCATCGCCTTGCCGAACTCGCCGTCGCCCGGCACGTCGATGCCGAGGTCGACCTGGCGCTGCACGAGGCCGGTGACGGCGTCGGACAGCAGCTCGGCGTACCCGGCGGCGTCCTGCCCGGCCTCGCGCGCGGCGTTCGCGGCGATCAGCTCGGGCGTGCGCGGCAGGCTGCCGGCGTGGCTGGTGAGGATGTGGTCGGTGCTGCGGATCATCGGGTCTCCCGGCTCTGGCGACGGTGCGACGCCCATCCTCGCACCGGCGGCGCGGGTCGGGCGTGCAGGTCCACCGCGCGCCGGGGCGGGACCTCAGCCCAGGCGCCGCGCGCGGAACGGCGCGCCCGGCAGGCCGCGGCGGGTGAGGTCCTGCAGCACGTGCAGCAGGATCCGGTTGAACGTCACCGGCGCGTGGCTGTTCACGTCGTGACCCGCGCCGGGCACGACCCACTGCCGCGCGCCGGGGGACGCGCCGAGGTACCGGCGGGCGCCGAACCGCAGCGGGTCGCGGGCGCCGTTCACGAGCCACACCGGCAGGCCGAGCCGCCGCAGGTCCCGCAGCGGGGAGTAGCCGTGCATCGCGGCGAGCATGTCGGTGACGACGTGCCAGGTGCCGCCGCCGCGGCCGAGGGCGCGCACGACGCGGGTGGACGCGCGGCGGTACGCGCCGAGCGGCTTGCCCCTGATCTCCGTGGAGCAGCCGGCGAGGAGCACGCCGGCGAGCCGGTCCTGGTGCTCCGCGGCGTAGGCGAGGGACATGTACCCGCCCAGCGAGAGGCCGACCAGCAGCGGGGGCGTGGCGCACGAGCGCACGGCGGCGTCGATCGCGGCGAGGCCGCCCTCGAAGGTGAACCGCTCGCCGGCGCGGCTGCCGTGGCCGGGCAGGTCGATGGCGACCGCGGGGTGGCCGTCCTCGGTGAGGGCGCGGACCTGGTCGTCCCAGATGCGGGAGGAGGTGCGGGTGCCGTGCACGAGCACGATGGGGTGCCTGGTGGGGGTCATGCGCCCTTCCGGGAGGGGGCTCGGCGCTGGCGGCCGGAGGAGGCGCCGCGGGCGGGTCCCAGCCGCGGCCTGGCCCCAGGATAGGTCGCCGGCCTGGGTGGCGCCTGGGTACCCGCGGGCGGGCGGTCAGCCGCCGAGCAGGCCCCGCCGGTGCGCGATCGTCACGGCCTCCGCACGGCCGCCGGCCCCGAGCTTGTCGAGCACCCGGGAGACGTGCACGGACACCGTCTTGCCGCTGATGAACAGCCGCTCGCCGATCTGCCGGTTGCTCAGCCCCTCGGCGACCAGGCCGAGCACCTCCGCCTCGCGGCCGGTGAGGACGTCGCCCGGCCCGGTGACGACGCCCGGCAGGTCCAGCCGCCCCCGCCGGGCGAGGTCGGTGACCGCGCCGGCCAGCGGCCGGGCACCGATCTCGCGGGCGACCGACAGCGCGGCGGCGGCCTGCTCCCGCGCGCCGTCCCGGTCCCCGGTGGCGAGCAGCGCCTCCGCCCACCGCCAGCGGGCGCGCGCGAGCTCGTAGCGGTAGCCGTAGTCGAGCTCCGCGGCGGCGCGCCGCCACGCCGCGGGGTCGGCGGTGCCGGTGAGCCGGGCGTGCTCCGCGTGCGCGCGGGCCAGCCACGCGCGTCCCTCGGGGCCGAGCTGCCCGCCGCGCGGCCGCCCGCGGTCGGCGGTGACCACCGCGCGGGCGAGCAGGCGCTCGCCGGTGTCCAGGCGCGTGGCCGGGTCCCGCCCCGCCAGCCGGTCCCCGGCCGCCTGGTCGGCCAGGGCCGCCAGGCCCAGCGCGGACAGCCAGATGCCGCCGAGGAAGTAGTCGGACCACACCCGGCTGATCTCGTCGATCAGCTCGTGCGCGAGGGCCACCGCCTCGTCCAGCCGGCCGGCCCACGTCAGCGCGTCCACCGTGCTGCCGCCGGCGATCAGCGTGATCATCGTGTCGCCGTGCTGCCCGTGCAGCAGGGCCGTGCCGCGCTCGACGGCGTCCGCGTCGCCGCGGGCGACCGCGGCGTACATCTGCACGCCGGCCAGGGCGGACTCCGCGCGCGGCGGTCCGGGGTCGGCCGTCGGCGCCGGCGGGGTCAGGTCGCCGCGGGCGTAGCGGACGATCTCCTCGAACAGCCGCAGCTCGACGCCGTAGACGGACCAGGTGAGGCCGGACCGGGTGGCGAGCTCGCGCCCGGCGGCGGTGATCCGGGCCGCGTCGTCGAGCCGGCCCGCGTAGAACCGGTTCGCGGCGAGGTTGTAGGTGCAGCGCAGCTCGGTCGTGGTGTCGCCCGCGTCGCGCGCCCGGTGCAGGGCCTCGGTGAGCAGGTCGGCGGCGCGGTCGCGGTCCTCGACCACGAGCACGGCCAGCGAGATCAGCGCGTCGGCCTCGGCGTCCGCCGCCCCCGCGGCCCGGGCCTCCGCCACGGCCGCGGAGGCCGCCGCACCGGCCTGGTCGTCCAGGTCCGAGTTCAGCGCGGCGCGGGCGTGGGTGGCGAGCGCCCACGCGCGGTCCGCGCTCGGCCGGCCGTCGGCGCCGTCCAGGGCGGCCAGCGCGCGGTCGGTCTCGCGCAGCGCCTCGTCCACGCGCTCGACGCCCAGCAGGTGGCGGGCGAGCGTGGTGCGCAGCGCGGCCGCGCGGGCGGCGGCCGCGGCGCTGCCCGCGCCGTCCACCGTCGACACCGCCTCGCGCGCCATCGCGACGGCCCGGTCGCCCAGGCCGGCCCGCCCGCCGGCCGCCGCCGCCGCGAGCAGCACGTCCACCCGCTCCTCCCCGAGGTCGGCCGCCGCGCTCGGCACGCCCGGCCACAGGCGCAGCACCGTCTCCAGGTGCCGCAGCTCCTCCGCGGGCGCGAGCACGCGGGCGGCGTCCCGCGCCGCGTCCCGCGAGGCCAGCAGGGCGAGCCGGGTGTCGTGCGACAGCAGGGCGTGGTGCGCGCGCTCCGCGGGCGTCGCCAGCGCGGGGTCGGCCGCGGCGGCCAGCAGGTAGTCCCGGTGCAGGCCGACCTGCTCCCCGGGCAGCAGGTCGGAGTACACGGCCTCCGCCAGCAGGGCGTGCCGGAAGGCGATCCGGCCGTCCTCGCCGACCAGCACGTGGTGCGCCACCGCGTCGCGCAGCGCCGCGTCGAAGGCGGCGTGGTCGGCGGGAGCCGCGTCGGGCCCGGTGACCACGGCCCGCAGCAGCGGCTCGGCGACCCGCCGGCCCGCCGCCGACGCCGCCCGCACCAGCCGCTGCACCTCGGGATCGAGCTGCTCCAGCCGGGCGCGCAGCACGTCCGCCAGCGTGCCCGGCAGGTCGGTGCCGGCGCCGCGGGCCTCCAGCAGCTCCTCGGCGAAGTACGCGTTGCCCTCCGACCGCCGCGCGATCCGGCGCAGCGCGTCCTCCGGCAGCGGCTGCCCGGCCAGCGCGGTGGTGAACGCGCGCAGCTCCTCGCCGGTGAACGGCGGCAGGTCGATCCGCTCGACCCGGGGGTGCCGGCCGAGCTCGGCGAGCACCGGGCGCAGCGGGTGGCGCCGGTGCAGGTCGTCCGCGCGGTAGGAGCCGACCAGCAGCACCGGCTCGCTGCGCAGCCGGGCGACGAGGAACCGCAGCAGGTCCCGGCTGGAGGAGTCGGCCCAGTGCAGGTCCTCCAGGACGAGCACCAGGGGGGCGCCCGTGCGCCCCGCGGCGGCCAGCACGGCCGCGACGCCGTCGAAGAGCTGCAGCCGCTGGGTCTGCTCGTCCGCGCTGGTCGGCTCCGCGGCCGTCGCGGGCAGCAGCCGGCGCAGCGCGGGGCGGGCGGCCACCACCTCGGCGACGCCCGGGCAGTCCGCGGCCACGAGCTGGTGCAGCGCCTCCGCGAACGGCAGGTACGGCAGGCCGATGCCGCCCAGGTCGATGCAGTGGCTCACCACCACGGTCGCGCCGCGCTGCTCGGCCAGCCGCGCGACGTGGCTGAGGAGCCGGGTCTTGCCCACGCCCGCGTCGGCGCCGAGCAGCACGAGCCCGGGCTCGCCCGCCGCCGCGCGCTCGACGGCGGCGAGCAGCGCGGCGACCTGGGTCTCCCGCGCGACGAACGGCGCCTGCGCCACCGACCGGCTCATGCCGTCGATGGTGGCAGCCGGCACCGACACGTGTCGCCGGAGTTCTGCCACGGGCGGACGCCGGTCCGCGGTGGTCGGCACCGGGCGGTCAGCGGCGGCCGTGGCCGCGGCGGCGCCAGCGCCAGCCCAGGTCCCCGCGCACCGCCGCGCGGACGACCTCCTGCCGGTAGGCCACCTCGGCGTCCAGCGCCGGGCCCCAGATGGTGTCCATGTCGCGTCTCCCTCGTCCCCGGCCCGGACGGGCCCGCCGGGCGTCCCCCGGCCCCTCCTACGGTGCCGCTGAGGCCGCGGCCCCCGGATCGGGCGACCGTCTGCTCCTGCGGGCCGGCGGCGACGCCCGCAGGACTGAGGTGGTGCTGAGGCGGCGCTGAGGTGCCCCTGAGGTGACCCGGGACGCGCCCGGCCCGGCGTCGGCGTGCGAGGCTCGGGGCATGACGACCAGCACCCAGGACCGCCGCACGGCCGACCGCGACGTCCTCGGGGAGGTGTTCGAGGCCGTGCTGTTCGACATGGACGGCACCCTGATCTCGTCCACGCGCTCCGTGGAGCGGTGCTGGCTGCGGCTCGCCGAGGAGTACGCGATGCCGACCGCGGACCTGGACCCGTTCCGGTTCCACGGGGTGCCGGCGCGCGACATCCTCGACGTGCTGCTCGCCGACCGCGAGCCGGCCGAGCGGGCCGCCGCGCTCGCGCGGGTGGTCGAGCTGGAGATCGCGGACACCGAGGGCATCGAGGTGCTGCCCGGGGCCGCGGAGGCGCTGCGGACCCTCGGGCCCGCCGGCCGGTGCGCGGTCGTCACGTCCTGCGGGACCCGGCTCGCCGCCGCGCGGTTCGGGGCGGTCGACCTGCCCGCGCCCCCGCACACCGTGACCGCCGACGACGTGGCGCGGGGCAAGCCGGACCCCGAGCCGTACCACGCCGGCGCCGCGCGGCTCGGGGTCGACGTGCGCCGGTGCCTCGTGGTGGAGGACGCCGAGTCCGGGGTGCGCTCCGGCCGGGCGGCGGGCGCGGCGACCCTCGGCCTGCGGACCACCTCGCCCGAGGGTCCCGGCGGGGAGCCCGACCTGCTGGTCGCGGACCTGGCGCACGTGCGGTTCGTCGTCGCGGCGGACGGGGTCCGGGTCACCGCCCGCTGACGTTCAGGGTGCGGTTCAGGGTCGGGCCAGGGTCCGCCCCGGATGCGCCCGGTGCCCCCGGCGCGGGAGCGTGGTGCCCGTCGCCGGGACCGGCGACGACGACCACCGACAGGAGTGCGACGACCATGACCGGCATCTACGAGTCCCTGTGGCGCAACGGCCTGGTCCGGCCGCTGGACGGCCGGGTGCTGGGCGGCGTGTGCGCCGGCCTCGCGCGGCGGTTCGGCATCGACCCGTGGCCGATGCGCTGGCTGTTCCTCATCGTGCTCGTGGTGCTGCCCGGCAGCCCGCTGCTGATCTACCCCCTGCTGTGGATCTTCATGCCTGGCCAGGACTGGGTGGCACGCACGCACGGCCCGTCGGCGTACGCCGCGGCGTTCCCCGCCGCGCCCGGCTACGGCGGCCAGACCACCGGGGCCCCGTACCCGCAGCAGCCGTACGCCGGGCAGCAGCCCGCCGCGCAGCCGCCGTACCCGCAGCAGCCGTACGCCGCCCAGCCGCCGTACGCCGCGCAGCAGGCGCCGCAGCAGGCGCCGCAGCAGCCGACCCCGCCCGCCGCCCCGGAGCCGC
>JAPSIJ010000545.1 GCA_031178805.1 Cellulomonas sp.
CGCGGGCCGCCGCCGCCTGCGCGCCCTGCCGGGCCTCGTCCAGCGCGGTCTGCAGGTGCAGGGCGCTGGGCGCGGTGGCGGACCCGCCGGACGCCCGGTGCGCGGCGAGCACGTCGCCGGTGCGGGTGGCGACCACGAGGTCGGGACGGCCGCCCAGCACGACGCGCGCGGCGACCAGGTCGTCCACGACCACGACGTCCTGCAGCAGCCGGCGCACGGCCGGCAGCACGGCGGGCGGCGCCTGCACCAGGTCCACCGCCCACGCGGCGCCGGCCGGGAGCGCGCCGGGCCCCGCCCCGGCCGCGGCCCGGTCGTCCTGGGCGTCCTGCGCGTCCCCGGCGGCCACCACGAGCCCGGCCCGCCCGGCGTCCTGGTCCCGCAGGTACCGGATCGCGTCGACCGCCGCCTCCACCGACTCGACCGCCACGGCGTCCGCCGACGCCCCGAGCGCGGCGACGACGGCGTCCTCGTCGCCCGGGGCCACGCCGATCAGCGCGGCCAGCGAGCCCACGACGCCGGCCAGCCCGTCGGAGGCGAGCAGCGCGCCCGCGCCGTCCTTGCGGGTCAGGCTGAGCTCGAGGGTCTCGATCCGGGACTCCAGCGCGGCCCGCTCCCGCTCCGCCTCGCCCAGCGCCGCGACGAGCTCCTGCACCCGGGCGGCGGTGGTCTCGACGGCCTCGGTCGCGGCTTCGTGCGCGGCGTCCAGGCCCTCCTCGCCCTCCTCGACGCCCGCCACCTGCGACTCCAGCGCGGTGAACGCGACCGTGGCCTCGTGCCCGCGCCGCTCCGCCTCCGTCAGGGTGTCCCGCAGCCGGCCGATCTCCGCCTCGGTCGCCTCCAGCCGGCTGCGCCGCGCGGCCACCTGCCCGGCCAGCCGCGCCAGGCCCTCCCGGCGGTCCGCCGCGCCCCGCAGCACCGTGGCGAGCGCCTTCTCCGCCGCCGCGGCCGCGGCCTCGGCCTCCTGCCGGGCGGCCTGCGCGGCGTCCAGCGCGGAGCGCGCGACGTCCACCTCGGCCACCAGCTCGGCCTCCGCGGCGCGCACCCGCTCGGCCTGCCGCTCCAGGTCGTCCGGGTCCTGCCCGCGCGCCGGCTCCGCGGTGGCCGTGCCCAGCAGCCGCGCACGGTCCGCCGCGAGGGAGGCCGTGCCGCGCAGCCGCTCGCGCAGGGACGACAGCCGGTACCAGACGTCGGAGGCCTCCCCCAGCAGCGGCGCGGCCTCCGCCGCCTCCCGCTCCAGGGCCGCCAGCCGCGCGCGGGCGGCGTCCAGCGCGGCCTCGGCCTCCGCCCGCCGGGCGCGCAGCGCGGTGTCGTCCGCGATCTCCTGCTCCAGCGCGGCGGTGAGCTGGGCGAGGTCGTCGGCGAGCAGCCGGGCGCGGGCGTCGCGCAGGTCCGCCTGCACCGTCTGCGCCCGGCGCGCGACCTCCGCCTGCCGGCCGAGCGGGCCCAGCTGGCGGCGCAGCTCGCCGGTGAGGTCGCCGAGGCGCGTCAGGTTGCCCTGCATCGCGTCCAGCTTGCGGAGCGCCTTCTCCTTGCGCTTGCGGTGCTTGAGGACGCCGGCGGCCTCCTCGATGAAGCCCCGGCGCTCCTCGGGCGTCGCGCGCAGCACGGCGTCGAGCTGCCCCTGCCCGACGATGACGTGCATCTCGCGGCCCAGGCCGGAGTCGGACAGCAGGTCCTGGATGTCCAGCAGCCGGCAGCCGCGCCCGTTGATGGCGTACTCGGAGCCGCCGTTGCGGAACAGCGTCCGCGAGATGGTGACCTCGGTGTACTCGATCGGCAGGGCGCCGTCCGTGTTGTCGATGGTCAGCGACACCTCGGCCCGGCCCAGCGGCGGGCGGCCGGAGGTGCCGGCGAAGATGACGTCCTCCATCTTGCCGCCGCGCAGCGACTTGGCGCCCTGCTCGCCCATCACCCAGGCGAGGGCGTCCACGACGTTGGACTTGCCCGACCCGTTCGGGCCGACGACGCAGGTCACCCCGGGCTCCAGGTTCAGCGTCGTCGCCGAGGCGAACGACTTGAACCCGCGCAGGGTGAGCGTCTTCAGGTGCACGGGC
>JAPSIJ010000075.1 GCA_031178805.1 Cellulomonas sp.
GCCTCGGAGGCGGCCGGGTTCACCACGGCGACCGAGCCGCCGGCGAGCACCGAGCCGTCGCTGCCGGGGCCCTCGGGCACCGACGCGACGCCGATCGACTCGCGCGCCATCCCGTAGTTGTTCACCGCGGCGGCGTAGGAGGCGGACGGCACCGACAGGAACATCCCCACCTCGCCGGCGGCGAAGGCCTCGGCGATGCTCGTCATGTCGTAGAGCACGGTCGACCCGAGCGAGGCGTCGTCCCAGCGCATCTGCTGCAGGTACTCCAGGGCCTGGCGCATCGGCTCGTCGTCGAAGGTGATCTCGGTGCCCTCCTCGTCCTCGAGGGAGCCGCCCATGCTGTAGGTCTGGGCCGCGAGCATCCAGCCGCCGGTGTTCTCGGTGGTCATCTGCGCGTAGCCCGCCTTGCCGGTCGCGTCGCTGATGGCCTTGGCGGCGGCGCGGACCTCGTCCCAGGTGCTCGGCGGGGCGTCGGGGTCCAGGCCGGCCTGGGTGAACAGGTCGCGGTTGTAGAACAGCCCGATCGCGTAGGGCGCCACGGGGACGCCGAAGTCGCGGCCGTCGGCGTCGCGGGCGACGGCGACCGTCTGCGGGTTGATGGTGTCGGCGACGCCGACCTCGGCCATCGCGTCGGTGATGTCCGCGACCTGCCCGCGGCCGATCAGCGACTGGATCTCGGTGAACGGCACCTTCAGCACGTCGGGCAGCGTGCCGCCCGCGACGTTGGCCTGGAAGGTCTGCGAGTCCCAGACCGTCTCGACCGGCTCGACGCTGATGCCGGGGTTGGCCGCCTCGAACTCCTCGACGCGGCTGAGGAAGGTGGTGCGGCCGGACTCGTTGGCGGCGGTGGGCATGTCGCCGACCGTGATCGTGACGTCGCCGTCGGGCTCCGCCGCGGTGTCGTCGTCGGTGCCGCCGCAGGCGGACAGGGCGAGGGCCAGCGCGGCCACGGCGCCGACCGCCGCGAGCGGTCGGCGGGAGAGTGTCGTCATCGAGACTCCTGTGTCGGGTGGGTGTGCAGGGGTGGTGGGCAGGTCAGGCGGTGCTGGCGAGCCGGGTCTCCGGCACGCCGTGCTCGAGCGGCAGCCCGGACGCCCAGCGGGTGAGCTCGTCCGCGACGAGCCGGCCGAGCCGGGCCTCCTCGGTGCCGAGGCTCCCCGCGACGTGCGGGGTGAGGAACGTGTTGGGCAGCGTGAACAGCTCGTGCCCGGCCGGCAGCGGCTCCGGGTCCGTGACGTCGAGCAGCGCCGTGACGTCCGGCCGGCGGCGCAGCACCGCGGCCAGCGCCGCGTGGTCCACGAGTCCGCCGCGGGCGGTGTTGACGAACGTGGCGCCCCGCGGGAGCCGGTCGAGCAGCGCGGCACCGACCATCCCCGCGGTCTCCGCCGTGAGCGGGGCGTGCAGGCTGACCACGTCGCTGGTGCCGAACACCTCCTCCAGGGGCAGGAGCGCGACGCCGGCCGGGGGGGCGCCGACGACCGGGTCGTAGGCGACGACCTCCAGGCCCGCGGCCACGAGCCGCCCCGCGACGAGGGTGCCGATGTGCCCGAGGCCGACCAGGCCGATCCGCGCGCCGTCCTGGCCGCGCACGCCGGTGCGCTCCGCGGGACCCGCCTGGCGCCGGGCCCGCGCCGCGAGGGCCCACGCGTTCTTCAGGGAGAGCTGGACCTGCGCGACGGTGAAGTCCGCGACCGCCCGGGCGTTGGCCGCCGAGGCGGAGGACACCCTCAGGTCACGGCGCCAGACCTCGTCGGTCACGATCCCGCGGACGCTGCCGGCCGCGTGCACCACGACCTGCAGGGCGGGCAGCCGGTCGAGCACCGCGGCGGTGAGCTCGGGGGCGCCCCAGCCGGTGACGAGCGCGGTCACCCGGTCGAGGGCCGCGGGCGCCGCCGGGGCGGGGGCGGCCGGCGCGGGGGCGACCGGGGAGAGCGTCCCCGGGTCGAGGTCGACCACGTCGCCGAGGGCGGCGAGCCGCCGGCGGACGGCGGCGTCCAGCACCGTGTGCCGCCAGGGGGCGCCGATGGCGGTGGCGACGTGCAGCCGGGGAGCGACCATGCTCAGGACCTCGCAGTCGGTGGGAGTGCGCCGGACCGGCTCCGTCGCCCGATCCCGCACGGCCACAGTGGTCGGCGCGACGAGGCGGGTCAACGTCGCGGCGACCACCCGGTCACAAGTGATCACGCAGCGCCCGACGCGGCGGGCAGCGCCTCCACGGCGACGCGCAGCTCGCCCGAGCGCGCGGCGGCCGGGCGCAGCTCGAGCAGGGTGAGCGACGGCCCCCAGGTTCCGCGCAGGAGCGGGTCGTCCTGCGGCAGCCTCCGGAGGGTCGCCGCCGCGCCGGCGTGCCGCAGCAGGGCGACCGGGGCGCCGGTGTCCCGGCCGGGCCCCGCCGTGCCGCCCCCGCCCACGGGGCCCCGCAGCGCCAGGGTGGCGTCGCCGCGGACCTCCGGCGGCCCCGCGAGCAGCAGCCGCACCACCACGTCCCGGGGGTCGTGGTCGAGGTCCCACGCGTCGCGGATCCCGACCCTCCCGCCGGCGGCGACGACGGTCCGCAGCCACCGGCGGATCCCGCCGGGGTACGCCGCGGCGAGGTCGAACGTCACCCGGTCCTCGCCCACCTCGACCACCGTCGCGGCGTGCTCGCGGCCCGGCACCTGCGCGACCCCGTCCACCTCGGGCACGCCGTGGCAGGACGAGGTCGTGAACCACGCGTCGTACCGGCCCGCCCGGAAGCTGTCCCGGGTGTAGCGGCCGGACCCGGCGTCGACCACCACCGGCACCCCGCCGACGCCCACCACCACCGAGCCGACGTCGTTGTGGTTGTGCGGCTCGCCGTTGTGGCCGCCCTTCGCGACGACCCGCAGCCGCCCCGTCCCGGCGGAGAACACGGCCACCTCGGGCAGCCACGCGCGCCGCGGCAGGGCCACGTCGAGGTCCCGGCGCCGCGCGGCGTCCGCCGCCCACGCCGGGTCGAGCAGCGCCGCGAGCGCCCGGTGCAGCGAGGACGGCAGCGGCACCAGCGGGTCGTCGCCGCGCTGCGCGCACGCGAACGCGGTCACCTCCTCGTCTCCCACCGCGCGCCCGAACCGGTGCAGCAGCGCCGGGGAGTGCGCCTCGCGGCTCCAGCCCGCCTCGTCCCGCCGGGGCACGGCGGCGCCGCCGTCACCGAACACGGCGTTCCAGGAGGCGCCCGGCCCCCCGCCGAGGTGCACCGCCAGCGGGTATCGCGCCAGGCGGCCCAGCAGCGGCAGCGCCATCACCGCGGCCCGCGCCTCCGGCACGAGGCGGGTCAGCAGGTCGAGCGCGTCGAAGAACCGGGCGGCCGACTGCCACCAGTACGCGATGCCCTCGGGGCAGCCGCCGTCCTGCGGGACCCCGGCGAGGTAGGCGTCGAGGCTCTCCACCGCCGTGGCGAGGACGGCGCCGGCGTCCGGGTGGCCGGTGGTCAGCGTCGCGGCGACGACGTTGCCCACCACCCACGGGTTCCAGTTCGAGGGCAGAGCGAACCAGTGGTACCCGCGGGCGTCGTCCCGGAACGGGTCGAGCACCCGCCGGTGCACCTCGCGGCGCACCTGGTCCGCGAGGTCCCCGACGAGGGCGTCGCCGTGCAGGGCGAGCACCCCGCCGAGCAGCGCGCCGGTCTCGCCGGCGAACAGGTCGAGGCGGGGCCGGTCCGGGTCGGGCAGCACCCGGTCGGTCCCGTCCGGGGCGGTGTGGTGCGCCGGCACGCACCACGAGGGCTCGTGCAGCAGGTCCCACACCCGGTCCTGCAGCGCGTCCAGGCGCGCGGCCCCCGGTTCCAGGGCGAGGGCGAGGGCCGCGGCGACGGTCTGCCGGCGGCGCGTGAAGTACGGCCTCTCGAAGGCGCCGCGGTCCCCGGTCCGCGTGAAGTCCAGCCAGTCGTGCAGCGTCAGCGCCGGCCACGGCTGCGCCGCGAGGAGGGCGTCGGCGTCGCGCAGCAGCCGGTCGCGGGTGGCGGCGGGCACGTCGCCCCACGCGGGGTCGCCGGCGCGCGGGTAGAGCGGGAAGGGCCGCGTGGCGCGGGCGAGCGCGGCCGGGTCGAGGAGTGCGGTGAGGCTGTCGGCGCTGACCATGCGGGCGACCCTAGCGGCGGGCCGGCGCAGGGCGCGATCATGTCTGATCACCTGGTCACAACCGGTCGCGGTCCGTGCCATGCTGACCGCGCCGAGAGGAGCACCATGATCGTCGCCGATCGCCGGGATGCCGTGCTGCGGGAGCTGCGCCTGCGCGGCTCCCTCGCCGTCGCGCCGTTCGCCGCGCGCCTGGGCGTGTCCGGCGTGACGCTGCGGCGGGACCTGCGCGAGCTCGAGGCGCAGGGCCAGCTGACCCGCGTGCACGGCGGCGCGACGCTGCGCCAGCAGCCGTCCAGCGTGGAGCAGCCGCTGGAGCGGTCCGCGCAGCGGCTCGCGGCCAGCATGGGGGTGTCCCCGCAGAGCGCCTCCACGCCGCTGGCCACCATCGGGATGATCGTGCCGACGCGCGGCTACTACTACGCCGAGACGATCGCCGGGGCGACGGCCGCCGCCCGCCTGGCGAACATCCGCCTCGTGCTGGCCGTCTCCGACTACAACGAGGCCGAGGAGCGGCGGCTGCTCGAGCGCATGCTCGGGCTCGGCATCGACGGGGTCATCCTCACGTCCAGCCGGTCCGACATCACGGCCAGCCCGCTGCGGGCGCTGGTGGAGGACGCCCCGATCCCGGTCACCGTGCTGGAGCGGGTGTGGGACCTGCCGACCCGGGGCCGGGTGGTCGACTCCGTGCGCTCGGACCACCCGCACGGCGCCGAGGTCGCGGTGCACCACCTCGCGGAGCTCGGCCACCGGAGGATCGGGCTGTGGACCTTCGACAACCCGCACGTCGACCTGCTGCGCGGCGGATTCGACCGTGCGGTCGCCGAGCTGGGCCTCACGCCCTACCGCGCCGGCTTCGACTACGGGCACCCCGACTGGAGCAGCGTCGACTCGACGGCGAACGTCCGCCGGTACGTGGACGAGGCGGTGTCCGCGGGCGTCACCGCGCTGGTGGTGCACCCGGACCAGCTCGCGCTGCAGGTCGCGCAGGTCGCGCTCGACCGCGGCGTGCGCATCCCCGAGCAGCTGTCCGTCGTGGCGTACGACGACGAGGTCGCCAGCCTCGGGGAGCTCGCGCTGACGGCCGTCGCCCCGCCCAAGCGCGCGATCGGCTTCGCCGCGATCGACACCTGCCTGCGGGCGGTGGCGCACGGCGAGCCCGGCGGCCAGCCGTACCCCGCCCAGCGGCTGCGGCTGCTGCCCGAGCTGCGCGTGCGGGAGTCCACCGCCCCGCCGCCCGCCGGCTGACGCCGCGGGCCGGCTGAGGCTGCGGGCCCGCGCACCGGACGACACGACGACGAGACGGGACGAGAACGGCGATGACGCCCTGGGCCGACCACCTCTCCCCCACGCTCGACCACGGGGAGGCGCGGCGCACCGGGTGGACCCGCGCCACCTGGGAGGCGTGCGCGGACCGCCTCGTCCTCGACGCCCGCCGGCACGGCACGCCCGACCACGCCGGGATCCTCCTGCCCGGCGCGGTGGGCGGGTACGGCGCGCGGGTGGACGCGCTCGAGGGATACGCCCGCACGCTGCTCGCGGTCGGCTTCCGGGTGGCAGGTGCCCGCGGCGACGACCCGCACGACCACCTGGGCTGGTACGCGGCCGGGCTGGCGGCGGGCACCGACCCCGCGTCGCCCGGGCGCTGGGTCCGGCTCGACGAGGACCCGCAGGCGCGCGTCGAGGGCGCCTCGCTCGCGCTCGTCCTGCACCTGACCCGCCCGTGGTTGTGGGACCGGCTCGCCGCGCGCGTCCAGGAGCGGGTCGTCGACTACCTGTCCCCCGCCGTCGGCGGCTTCTACCCGGACACCAACTGGCTGTGGTTCCGCGCGGTGACGCAGACCTTCCTGGCGTCCGTCGGCGGGCCGCACCGCCCGGACGAGGTCGCCGCGGGCCTCGCGGTCGCGGAGCGGTGCCACGTCGGGCACGGCTGGTCCTCCGACGGCGTCGGCCGCACCTTCGACCACTACAGCGGCTGGGCGATGCAGCTCTACCCGCTGCTCTGGGTCCAGATGGCCGCCGCCGACCCCGCGGCCGCGGGCACGGACGCGGACGGCCTCGCCCGGCTGCGGCGCCGGTACGCCGAGCGCGCGGTCGCCTACGCGGCCGACGCGGCCCGCCTCGTCGGCGCCGACGGCGGCCCGCTCCTCCAGGGACGCAGCCTCACCTACCGGTTCGCGACCGCGGCCCCGCTGTGGTCCGGGGTGCTGGGGAGGGACGCGCTGCCCGGCGACGCGCCGGACCCGCCCGGCGCAGCCCTGGGCGTCCTCCGGCACGCCGCCGCCGCGACAATGCGGCACTTCCTGGACGCCGGGGCCCCCGGGCCCGACGGGGTGCTCGACCTCGGCTGGCGCCGCCCCTGGCCCGGGATCGCGCAGTCCTACTCCGGCCCGGGGTCGCCGTACTGGGCCACGAAGGCGTTCGCCGGCCTGCTGCTGCCCCCGGAGCACCCGGTGTGGTCCGCGCCCGAGGAGCCGCTGCCGGCCGAGCGCGACCAGGCGTTCGTGCTGCCGGCACCCGGCTGGCTCGTGACGTCGCGGGCCGCCGACGGCGTCGTCCGGGTGACCAACCACGGCACCACCACGGCGCCCGCCGGCAGCACCCTGCCCGAGTCCGCGCTGTACGAGCGGCTCACCTACTCCACGGCCACCAGCCCCCGGCACGACCCGCTCGCCGACCCGCTGGAGGACGCGGTCGTGCTGCTCGACGCGGGCGGGCGGGCCTCGAGCCGGGCGGGCCTCGTCCCCGAGGGGGTCGGCACCCTGCCGACGGGCACCCTGCACGGCGCGTCCCGGTGGCACGCGCACTGGTCGGCCCGGGACCCCGGGGAACCGGACCACGGCCGCGCGCGCACCGGGTCCGGGCCCGCCGGCCCAGGGCTGCGCGTCGTCTCGCTCGTGCGGGGCGCGTGGGAGGTGCGCCTGGTGCACGTCGACGGCACGGCCGACGCCCCCAGCGGCCGGCTGCGGGTCGGCGGCACCGCCGTGCCGGCCGACCACGACCCTGCGGTGACGACCGGGCCCGGCCACGTGCGGGTGGCGGGGCGCGCGGCCGACGCGGGTCGCGTGGCCGGGCGGCCGCTGGAGTGCCGGCTCGTCGACCTCGGGGGGCTGCCCGCCGCCGGCCACCGCCGGCTGCTCGACGCGACCCCGCTGGCGGTCGCCAGCCTGGTCGGGTGGCTGGCGACCGACGGCCCGGTCTCCGGCTGGACCGCGGCCGCCGTCCGGCTGGGGGCGCCGGAGCCGGAGGACCTGCCCCCGACCGTGACCTGGGCCGGCGGCCGGCCGGAGGAGGTGCGCTGGGCGGACGGCACGACCGACCACCCGCCGCTGCCCGGCGCCTGACCGGCGCCTCTGCCACGCCGCCCGTCCGCGACCCGTCCGAACCCGACACCCCCGATCCCGAGAGGCTCGCCGTGCCCGACGACACCCCCGCCCCGACCGTCCACCTCCGCGCCGCCGGCACCAGCGTGCTGCTCGACCTGGGCGACGGCGCCGGCCTGCCCCGGGTGCTGCACTGGGGCACGGACCTCGGCGACCTCACCGACGAGGAGGCCACGACCCTCGCCCGGGCCTCCGTGCTGCCGGTGGCGACCGCGACGCCCGACGTGCCCGCGGACCTGACCGTGCTGCCCGAGCAGCAGGCCGGCTGGCAGGGCACCCCGGGCGTCGGCGGGCACCGCGCCGGCACCGCGTTCTCGCCGGCGTTCCGGCTCGCGGACGTCGCGGTCGACGGCCCCGGCCCGGTCGAGGGCGTGCCGCTCGCAGGCGCCGTGACCGCCACCGCCCACGACCCGGCCGCCGGCCTGTCGCTGCGGTGGCGGCTGGAGCTGCTGCGCGACGGCCTGCTCCGCACCCGCAGCACGCTCACCAGCACGGCCCCCGGCGTCTTCGACCTGCACGCCCTGGACGTCGTGCTGCCCCTGCCGCGCGAGGCGGGCGAGATCCTCGACTTCACGGGCCGGCACCTCAAGGAGCGCACGCCGCAGCGGCACGCGTTCACCGCCGGCACCCACCTGCGCGAGACCCGGCGCGGGCGCGCGCACGACGGCACGCTGCTGCTCGTCGCGGGCGAGCCCGGCTTCGGCCACCGGCGGGGCGCGGCCTGGGCGGTGCACGTCGCGTGGTCGGGCAACACCCGGACCTTCGCCGAGCAGGAGATGCCGAGCGGTCGGCGCGTGCTCGGCGGCGGCGAGCTGCTGCTGCCGGGCGAGGTGCGGCTCGCCGAGGGCGCGACCTACACCTCGCCGTGGGTGTACGCGGCGCACGGCGACGGGCTCGACGCGCTGGCGGCGCGGTTCCACCGGTTCCTGCGGTCCCGCCCGCAGCACCCCCGGTCGCCGCGGCCGACGACGATCAACGTCTGGGAGGCCGTGTACTTCGACCACGACCTGGACCGGCTGCGGGCCCTGGCCGACCGGGCCGCGCAGGTCGGGCTGGAGCGGTATGTGCTGGACGACGGCTGGTTCCGGCACCGGCGGGACGACACCGCCGGGCTCGGCGACTGGTACGTCGACGAGGACGTGTGGCCGGACGGGCTGCACCCGCTGGTCGACCACGTCACCGGCCTGGGTCTGCAGTTCGGGCTGTGGTTCGAGCCCGAGATGGTGAACGAGGACTCCGACCTGGCGCGCGCCCACCCCGACTGGCTGCTGCGCACGCCGCACCGGGTGCCGCGGCCGGCCCGGCACCAGCAGGTGCTCGACCTCACGGTGCCCGCCGCGTGGCGGCACGTGCACGACCGGCTGGACGCCCTGCTGTCCGAGTACCGGATCGGGTACGTGAAGTGGGACTTCAACCGCGACCTGGTGGACGCCGGCCGGCAGGCCACCGGGACGGCCGGGGTGCACGAGCAGACGCTGGCCGCCTACCGGCTGATGGCCGCGCTGCGCGCCGCCCACCCGCACGTCGAGATCGAGTCCTGCGCCGGCGGGGGCGGCCGGGTCGACCTCGGGATCCTCGAGCTCACCGACCGCGTCTGGACGTCGGACTGCATCGACCCGCTGGAGCGGCAGACCATCGAGGCGGGGACCGGGCTGCTCGTCCCGCCGGAGATGCTGGGTTCCCACATCGGGTCGCCGC
>JAPSIJ010000546.1 GCA_031178805.1 Cellulomonas sp.
CCGAGCACGCCCGCGTCGAAACCCTCGCCGCCCGCGCCGAGCCCGAGCAGGAACCGGCCGCCCGCGACGTCGTCCAGCCCCATGACGTCCTTGGCGAACGGCACGGGGTGCCGGAAGTTCGGGCTCGCCACCCAGGTGCCGAGGCGGATCCGCTCCGTCGTCGCCGCCGCGGCGGCCAGCAGCGGGACCGTGGCGAACCACGGCTCGTCGGCCAGCGACCGCCAGGCCAGGTGGTCGTAGGTCCAGGCGTGGTCGAACCCGTACTCCTCCGCGCGCCGCCAGACGTGCCGGGCCTGCGCCCAGCGCTCCTGGGGCAGGATCACGACGCCGAGGCGCGGGCGGGCGGGGGCGGCGGGGGCGGCGGCGTCGGTCACCCCGCCAGCCTAGGACCGCCCCTCACGCGTGGGTCCGCACCTCCCGCGACTCCGGCGGCTCCAGCTGGAACGTGCAGTGCTCGACGTCGAAGTGGCCGGTCAGGCACCGGCGCAGGTCCGCCAGCACCCGGCCGGACTCGCCGCGCGCGAGCACGTCGGCCGGCACCTCCACGTGGGCCGAGAGCACCGGGACGCCCGAGGTGATCGTCCACACGTGCAGGTCGTGCACCCCGAGCACGCCTGGCACCCCGCAGATGTGCCGCCGGACGGCGTCGACGTCCACCCCGCGGGGCGTGGCCTCGAGCAGGACCGCCGCCACCTCCCGGAGCAGCGCCCAGGCGCGCGGCAGGATCAGCAGCCCGATCAGCAGCGTCGCGATCCCGTCCGCCGCGGCGAACCCGGTGGCGAGCACGACGACCGCCGCCACGATCACGGCGACCGAGCCCAGCAGGTCGCCGAGCACCTCGAGGTACGCGCCCCGGACGTTCAGCGACTCCCGCTGGCCCCGCCGCAGCAGCGCGAGCCCCACCGCGTTGGCGGCCAGCCCGGCGACCGCGACGGCGAGCATCAGGCCGGCCTCCACCTCCGCCGGCTCGGCGACCCGCCGCACCCCGCCGACGACCGCCGCGACGCCGACCACCGCCAGCAGCACGGCGTTCGCCAGCGCGGCGAGGATCTCCGCGCGCTGCCAGCCGAAGGTGCGGCGCGCCGTCGCCGGGCGCGCGGCCAGCGAGGTCGCGACCAGCGCCAGGGACACCCCGGCCGCGTCGGTGAGCATGTGCCCCGCGTCGGCCAGCAGCGCGGCCGACCCCGAGAGCAGCCCGCCGACCACCTCGGCGAGCATCACGGTCAGGGTGAGCGCGAGCACCACCGCCAGGCGCCCGCGGTGGGCGCCCGCCGCGGTCGCGCCGTGCCCGTGGTCGTGGCCGGTCACGCCCACCCCAGCTCGTGCAGCCGGTCGTCGTCGATGCCGAAGTGGTGCGCCACCTCGTGCACCACCGTGATCGCCACCTCCTCGACCACCTCCTCCCGGTCCGCGCAGATCGCCAGCGTGGGCCGGCGGAAGATCGTGATCCGGTCCGGCAGCGACCCCGCCGCCCAGAACTCCCCGCGCTCGGTGAGGGGCACCCCCTCGTACAGGCCGAGCAGGTCGGGGTCGTCCGCCGGGGCGTCGTCCTCGACCAGCACCACCACGTTGTCGATCCGCGCCGCGAGCTCGGGCGGGATGCGGTCCAGCCCGTCCCGGACGGCGTCCTCGAAGTCCTCCCGCGACATGTCGATCACGGGCCCATCCTCCCCGATTTGGGAGATGCGCCGGCGTACCCGTATAGTCATCACCGGTCTGAAGACGCCTCGACGTCAGGGGCGAACGAGCCCCCATCGTCTAGCGGCCCAGGACCCCGCCCTTTCACGGCGGTAGCACGGGTTCGAATCCCGTTGGGGGTACGAGCAGTGCATGTGGAAGACTAGGTCTCACAACGAGGCCCCGTAGCGCAGTTGGTTAGCGCGCCGCCCTGTCACGGCGGAGGTCGCGGGTTCAAGTCCCGTCGGGGTCGCTCGATCACACCGGTCCATCTGGGCCGGTGTTGTCGTACCAGGCTCTGTAGCTCAGTTGGTAGAGCGTTCGACTGAAAATCGAAAGGTCACCGGATCGACGCCGGTCGGAGCCACCGC
>JAPSIJ010000547.1 GCA_031178805.1 Cellulomonas sp.
GCGGCGGTAGCATCGGCTCCCGTGCACCCGCCCCGCGCCAACCGCGCCTACCGCAACGTCGCCCGCGTCCTGCGCCCCGTGCTGTACGCGATCACGCGCCGGGACTGGCGGGGCGCGGAGCACCTGCCGGCCGGCACCGGCTTCATCGCGGCCGGCAACCACATGACCAACGTCGACCCGCTGACGTTCGCGCACTACCTCTACGACAACGGCGTCGCCCCGAAGATCCTCGCCAAGTCGTCGCTGTTCTCCGTGCCCGTCCTCGGCTGGGTGCTGCGCACCTCGGGGCAGATCCCCGTCTACCGGAACACCTCGCAGGCCGGCGACTCGCTGCGCGCCGCCGAGGCCGCGCTCGCCGAGGGGGAGTGCGTCGCGGTGTTCCCCGAGGGCACGCTCACCCGGGACCCGGACCTGTGGCCCATGGTCGCCAAGACCGGCGTCGCCCGGCTCGCCCTCACCACGCGGGTGCCCGTCGTCCCCGTCGCGCAGTGGGGTGCGCAGCGGCTGCTCGGCCGGTACGCCAAGGTGTTCAAGCCGTTCCCGCCGAAGCGCGTCACCGTCGTCGCCGGCCCGCCCGTCGACCTCGACGACCTGTACGGCCGCCCCCTCGACGCCGCGACCCTGCGCGAGGCCACCGCCCGCGTGATGGCCGCGGTCACGGCCCTGCTCGCCGACGTCCGCGGCGAGACCCCGCCCGCCACCCCCTACGACATGCGGCGCCCGGGCGGCGCGACGACGGACCTCCCGTGACCCGCGCCGCCGTCCTCGGGGCCGGCGCGTGGGGCACGACGTTCGCCGCCGTGCTCGCCGACGCCGGCTGCGACGTCACCGTCTGGGGGCGGGACCCCGACCTCTGCGCCGCCATCGCCCGCGACCACCGCAACGAGCGCTACCTGCCCGGCGTCGACCTGCCCGCGCGGGTCACCGCGGACCCCGACCCGGTCGCCGCCGTCCTCGGTGCCGACGTCGTCGCGGTCGCCGTGCCGTCCCAGTCCGCGCGCACGATCCTCGCCCCGCTCGCCGGCGCCCTCGCCCCGGACGCCGTCGCGGTGTCCCTGATGAAGGGCGTCGAGCTCGCCACCGACCGGCGGATGAGCGAGGTCGTCGCCGAGGCGCTCGCCCTGCCCGAGCGGCAGGTCGCCGTGCTGTCCGGGCCGAACCTCGCCGCCGAGATCGCGGCCCGCCAGCCCACCGCCACCGTCGTCGCCGCGAGCGACCCGCACGCCGCCGAGCGCGTCGCCGCCGCCTGCGCCACCGGGTACTTCCGGCCGTACACCAACGACGACGTCGTCGGCGTCGAGCTGTGCGGCGCCGTGAAGAACGTCATCGCCCTCGCCGTCGGCATCTCGCAGGGCCGCGGCCTGGGGTTCAACACCATGGCCACCGTGATCACCCGCGGCCTGGTGGAGATCACCCGGCTCGGCCTCGCCCTCGGCGCGCGCGCCGAGACCTTCCCCGGGCTGGCCGGCATGGGCGACCTCATGGCGACCTGCGCGTCCCCGGACTCCCGGAACCACAAGCTCGGCCTGCACCTCGGCCGCGGCATGACCCTCGACGAGGCGATCGCCGCGACCGGCGGCACCGCCGAGGGCGTCAAGTCCTCCCGGTCCGTGCTCGACCTCGCCGAGCGCGCCGGCGTCGAGATGCCGATCACCGCCGCCGTCGTGCAGGTCGTGCACGAGGGCCTGCCGGTCGACGCGCTCGCCCCGCTGCTGCTCGGGCGGCCCCGGAAGGCCGAGGGGCAGTAGGGCGCCGTCGGCCGGGGTCGGCTCAGCCGCGCAGGGCCCGGTCCAGGTCCCGCCAGAGGTCCTCGACGTCCTCGATGCCGACCGACAGCCGCAGCAGGTCCTCCGGCACCGTCGGCGACTCGGTGGCGAACCGGCGGCGGCGCTCGATGCTCGACTCCACCCCGCCCAGGCTCGTCGCCGGCACCCACAGCCGCAGCGCGGCGACCACCGCGTCCGCCCCGGCGGCGCCCCCGGCGGGCCGCAGCCCGATGATCGAGCCGTAGCCCGCCATCTGCTCGGTCGCGCGCGCGTGCCCGGG
>JAPSIJ010000548.1 GCA_031178805.1 Cellulomonas sp.
CAGGCCGCCGAGGCCGGCCGGCTGCGCCCGGGCGTGCGCCCGGAGATCGCCGGCCGGCAGCTGATCGCGCTGATGGACGGCATGCAGGTGCAGTGGCTGCTCGACGGCGGTGCGACGGACATGGTGGCCGTCGTGCGCGACCTGGTGCAGTCGCACCTCGCCGAGCTGCTCTAGCGCGTCAGGGCGCGCCGGCCGAGCCGTCGAGCAGCGAGCCGCGCGCCGGCTCGGGGAGCACCGCCAGGCACAGCCCGGCGCGGTCGCCCGCGGCCCACGACCGCTCCGTCGGCGCCCACGCCACCGCCCGCAGGCCCGACTCCCGCTCGGCGGCGGTGAGGTCGCACGCCGCGGCCACGGTCGCCGCCGCCTGCGCGGCCCCGGGCCACGCGGCGTCCGGGCCGAACTCGTAGGCGGTCACGGCCTGCGCGGCGTGCGGCTCCGCGCACGGCACCACCTCGACGCGGTCCACCTCGCCGTCGTCCGGGAGCGCGGCGAGGCAGTTGCCGGTCACCACCTGCACCGCCCGGGCGGTGACCGGCTCCGGGACGTCGGCGGGCAGCGGCCGGGTCGCCGCGGCGGTGGCGACGCCGACCGCCGCCAGCGCCGCCCAGGCGAGCGTGCCGAGGGCGCCGAGCACCACGCCCGCCACGGCGAGCCCGCGCCCGCGCAGCCGGCCCGGCCGGGTCCGCGGCAGCGCCACCAGCCCGAGGACCAGCGCCACCGGGCCCAGGGCGAGCACGCCGGTGACCAGCGCCGCCACCGCCACCCGGTCGGTGCGCGGCCGCGGCGGCGCCCACCCCGGGGCGTAGTACGACTCGGGGTACGCGTACGGGTCCGTGCCGGCCACCGTCAGACCTCCGTGCCCGGGCCCGCCAGGAAGGTGCCCGCCCGCGCGGACCCCGTCCCGGCCGGCAGCGTGGTCAGCACGCAGTAGGCGTCGGACTGGTCCCCGGCGTACCAGGCGTCCGGGTGCGGGAAGTAGACGTCCGCCCAGGTCTCCTCCGGCAGCACCGCGGGGTCGACCAGGTGCTCCAGCACCGCGGCGCACCGGTCGAGCAGCGCCGAGTACGCGGCGTCCGGCTCCGTGACGTCCGCCAGCACGGGCTCGGACATGAACAGCTGCTCGAGCACCTCGGTCTCGTGCGCGGTCGCGCAGTCCACGACGACGGCGTCGGACATGTCGTACGTCTCCGGGGCCGTGGCGAGGCAGTCGCCGGGGACCAGGGCCTCGGTCAGCCGGTACGGGGGCATGGACGTCGTCGCGTCCGCGCCGCCGCCGGGCCAGTCGTCGGCGACCTCGGGACCGGCGGCTGGGGACGCGGACCCGGCGGCGGACCGTGCGCCGAGGACGCCCGCGGCGACGACCAGCAGCAGCACCCCCGTCATCACCGCGCCCACCACCACGCCGGCGACCGCCAGCCCGTGGCCCTGCGCGCGGGTGCGCCGGATCCGCCGCAGCGCCGCGATGCCCAGCCCCAGGCCCACCGGGCCGGTGAGGCCGGCGGTCAGGACGCCGGCGCCGCTCACGGCGAGGGAGGCCACGGCCAGGCCGTCGGTCGGCACCGTGGGCGGCGGCGACCACCCGGGCGGGACCGGGGCGCCGGGGTGGCCCCACGGCGGCGGCGGCGCGGGGTACCCGGCCCGTTGCGCCGGGGACGCGCCCGGCTGCCCCGGGTACGCGCCCGGCTGCCCCGGGTACGCGCCCGGCTGCCCCGGGTACCCGCCCACCTGCGGCGGGTGCTGCGCCGGGTACGGCGGCACGGGCGCGCCGGGGCCCGGGTCCTGCGTCGTCATGCGCAGAACCTAGCGGAGCGGGCCCCGCCGCAGGCCCGTCCGGGCGCGGTTCCCCCGCACGGCGCCTACGCGGCGTCCGCGACGTCGAGCACCACGGGGACGTGGTCGGACGGCGCCTTGCCCTTGCGCTCGTTCCGCTCGATCGACACCCCGGTCACCCGCACGGCGAGCGCGGGGGAGGCCCAGGTGAAGTCGATCCGCATGCCCTCGTTCCGGGGGAACCGGAGCTGCTGGTAGTCCCAGTAGGTGTA
>JAPSIJ010000076.1 GCA_031178805.1 Cellulomonas sp.
TCCCGCCGCGGGCCCGGCCGGCACTGCGCGTGCCGGCCGGGCCTGCGGGGGGTGCGCGGGGCGCGGGTCAGGCGATCAGGCCTGGCCGCTCGCCACCTGCTCCTCGGTCCAGTAGCCCGAGTCGATCAGCAGGGACTGGATGTTGTCGGCGTAGACGATGTCCGACTCCAGCAGGAAGGACGGGACGACCTTCACGCCGTTGTCGTAGTCCTCGGTGTTGTTCGCCTCGGGCTCGTCGCCCTCGAGGAACGCCTCGGCCGAGGTGACGGCCTGCTCCGCGAGCTTGCGGGTGTCCTTGAAGATCGTCGAGTACTGCACGCCGTCGTTGATGAGCTTGACGGAGGCGATCTCGGCGTCCTGGCCGGTCACGATGGGCAGGCCGGCCTCGATGCTGTCGCCGTAGCCGGCGTTCTGCAGCGCGGTGATGATGCCGCGGGAGATGCCGTCGTAGGGCGACAGCACGCCGTTGACCTTGGTGCCGTCCGAGTACGTGGAGGTCAGGAGGTCCTCCATGCGCTTCTGGGCGGTCTCCTGCAGCCAGCGCAGCGTCGCGACCTGCTCGATGCCCGTCTGGCCGGACTTCACGACGATGGTGCCGTTGTCGATGTACGGCTGCAGCGTGTCCATCGCGCCCTGGTAGAAGAAGTGCGCGTTGTTGTCGTCCAGCGAGCCGGCGAACAGCTCGACGTTGAACGGGCCCGTGGCGCCCGCCTCGGAGCCGTCCTCGTTGAGGATGCCCAGGCCGACCAGCAGCGAGGTGGCCTGCTGGACACCCACGTTGTAGTTGTCGAACGTGACGTAGAAGTCCACGTTCTCGGTGCCGTTGATCAGACGGTCGTAGGCGATGACCGGGATGCCGGCGTCCGCCGCGGCCTGCAGCTGGTTCGCGAGGGCCGTGCCGTCGATCGAGGCGACGATCAGGAGGTCGACGCCCTTCGTGATCATCTGGTCGATCTGCTGCGACTGCGTCGGGATGTCGTCCGCCGCGTACTGCAGGTCGACGCTGTAGCCGGCCTCCTCGAGCTGGCTCTTCACCGCGTTGCCGTCGGCGATCCACCGCTCGGACGTCTCCGTCGGCATCGCGACGCCGATCGTCATGTCGGCCGGGTCGCCCCCGCCGTCCTCGCCGCCGCCGCCGCTGCCGGCGCCGCCGCCGGAGCACGCCGTCAGGCCGAGCGCGAGGGCGCCGCCGAGCGCGACGAACCTGATGCTCTTCATGTCCTTCTCCTCCTCGAGAGGGTTGCTGACCTCGTCGTCTGCGGGCACGTCATGCGCCGTCGCCCGTCCTGCCCTGCGCCGCACCGACGGAGGTCTCCCCCCGCCGTCGGCGAGCACAGGCCACACTCTCGCGGGCTTGAGTTCAAGAAGTCAAGCCAAAGGATCGGGGCGCAGGTTGCAGATGGATAACGACCGCGCCCCGGCGCGCCGAACGCGATGTTTCCGCAGGTCAGAGTGTCGTAGCGAGGCCCGTGGCGGGCGGCGCTTTCACCCGCACGGGGACGGGAGGTCACCGGTGTTGGATTCCGGGGCCGAACCCAGTGGTCCGATCGGGTGGCGCACGGCGTCGAGAAACGGCACGGCGCCCGACCGCTCCGCTCGGGCGAGCGGAGCCGTCGGGCGCCGTGGGGGCCGGTCGGGCGGCCGCGCGGGATCAGCCCCGCGGCAGCCACACCCGCATGGTCGACGGGCCCCGGTTGCCCCACGCGTGGTACGCCACGAGCGGGACGTCCCGTGCCGCTCCCGCCGCGGCGGGCTCCGGCGCCGGGCCGCCGTACGGCCAGTCGCCCTCGGGCGCCGGGACGGTCCGGGCGCGGACCGTCACGGCGCCGCCCGGGGCGCGCTCGGGCGCGCGGTCCACGTCGACGCGGGCCAGCGCGACGTCCTCGCCCAGGTCGACCGACTCGAGCGCGTACACCAGCGGCCCGGCCTCCACGGCGACCTGCCCGCGCACCGCGTCGACCCGCGGGTCGGCGACCGTGAACCGCGGCGTGACCGGCAGGTCCAGCACCACGCGGCCACCGGCCGCCGGGCCGTCGACCGCCGCGTACCCGGGCGCGACCGGCTGCGGCCCGTCGCCCGCGTCCACCGTCGCGCCCTCGGCCCAGGCCGGGACCCGGAGCGTCAGCGTCCACGCCGCCGGCGCCTCCTCGACGTGCACGAGGACCCGGCCCTCGTGCGGGTAGGCGGTCTCGACGCGCAGCCGGACGGTGCCCGCGCCGTCGCCGCCGTCCTCGCCGACGGCCGCGGTGACGGTGCCGGGCGCGTACTGGTGCAGCTGGACGCCGGCCTCGTCGGCGCTGGCCACGTACGCGGCCAGCGACGCGACCGTGCGGGTGACGTTGGTCGGGCAGCAGGACACGTGGAACCACGGCGCGCGCAGGCTCGACGACGCGCGCGGGCTGGCGACCTCGGGGTCGGGCACCTCCCCCGGCACCCGCTGCTGCAGCGGGTTCGTGTAGAAGAACGCGGTGCCCTCGGCGGACGGCGACGCGGCGAGCACGTTGTAGAGCGTCCGCTCCACGGCGTCGGCGTGCCGGGCGTCACCGGACTGCAGCAGCAGCCGGTGGTTCGCCATCACGGAGCCGATCCCGGCGCAGGTCTCGGCGTAGGCCCGGTCCGGCGGCAGCTCGAAGTCGAGGCCGAACGACTCGCCCTCGTGGTGCGCCCCCATCCCGCCGGTGAGGTAGGTGCGGCGGGCGAGCGCCGAGCGCACCTGGCCGGTGACGGCGTCCAGCAGCGCGTCGTCGCCGTCCTCCACCGCGAGGTCCGCGGCTCCGGCCGCGAGGTACAGGGCGCGGACGGCGTGCCCGCGCAGGGTGGTCGCCTCGCGCACCGGCTCGTCGTCCTGGAAGTAGGACCGGCCGAGCTCGATGTCGGCCAGCACCCCGTGCCCGCGGCGCTCGACGAACAGCCGCGCCTGGTCGAGGTACCGGCGCTCGCCGGTGAGCCGGTACAGCTCGACCAGCGCCACCTCGATCTCCGGGTGCCCGTCCACGCCCTGCCGGCCGTCGGGGCCGAACTCCGCGCACACGTGGTCGGCGGCCCGGACGGCGACCTGCACGAGCTCGTCGTCGCCGTGGGTGCGGGCGCGGGCGACGCCGGCCTGGATCAGGTGGCCGATGCAGTAGAGCTCGTGACCCCACTCCAGGTCGGACCAGCGCGCGCCCTGGCCGGGGCGGCCGAACATCGTGGAGAGGTAGCCGTCGGGCTCCTGCGCGGCGGCGACCCGGTGCGCGAGCGCCCGCAGCCGCCGGTCGAGGTCCGCGTCGCCGGTGCGGCCGACCTCCCAGGACATCGCCTCGAGCAGCTTGTAGACCTCGGAGTCGGAGAACTCCCGGCCCCGGCGGGCGCCGGGCAACGTGCCGGCCACGGCGGCGTCGAAGTTGCCGGACCAGCCCATCCGCTCGATCCAGCGCTCGGTGTGGTCGAGCATCGCGGTGGCGTTGCGCTCCTGGAGCTCGCCCCAGAAGCCGCCGTCCAGGCGGACGTCGTCGATGCCGAGCGGCCGCCAGCGGGCGGACGACGGGACCAGGGGGCGGCCGTGCTGCGCGGCGCGGTCGGCGGTGCGGTCGGTCAGGTGGGACATCGGGGTCTCCAGGGCGGGACGGGCGTCGGTGGTCACTTCACCGCGCCGACGGTCAGGCCGTCGCGCAGCAGCCGGTAGCTGGCGCTGAACACGACGAGGATCGGGATCGAGGTCAGCACGGCCAGCGCCATCAGGCCCGGCCAGTTGATGCCGAACGCGCTCACCTGCTGGGCGAGCAGCGCGGACAGCGGGTACTGCCCCGGCGTCAGGTAGAAGTTCACGGCGTACAGGAACTCGCCCCAGGCGAGCAGGAAGGTGAGGGTGCCGACGGTCGCGACGCC
Organism: Cellulomonas sp.; assembly: GCA_031178805.1. Taxonomy (GTDB): domain Bacteria; phylum Actinomycetota; class Actinomycetes; order Actinomycetales; family Cellulomonadaceae; genus Cellulomonas. The sequence goes on from JAPSIJ010000076.1 coordinate 3,868, forward strand.
GTTGCGGGCGACGGGCAGCACCACGGACCAGAAGGTGCGGAAGATCCCGGCGCCGTCGATCGACGACGCCTCCTCGATCTGCGGCGGCACCGCTCGGAAGAACGGCCGCAGCAGCAGCGTGGCGAACGGCGCGAGCAGCGCCGCGTCCGCGAGCACCACGGCCGCGGTGGTGTCGAGCAGCCGCCAGCCGCTGAACACCTGGAACAGCGGGATGACGGTCGCGGTCTGCGGCATCATCTGCAGCACGATCAGCAGGCCGAGCCCGAGCGTGGGCAGCGGGCCGCGGGTGCGGGCCAGGCCGTAGGCGGCCGGGATCGCGATCACGAGCACCAGGGCCGTCGCGCAGGTCGCGATGGTCACCGACTGCAGCAGCGCGCGGAGCAGGTCGCCGTCCAGCGCCTCGACGTAGGCCGTGGTCACCGGCCGGAACAGGAAGGTCCGGTCCGCGTCGAAGACGTCGTCGGACGACTTCACCGAGGTGAGCAGGATCCACAGGATCGGGACCCCGTACACCAGGGTGAGCAGGATCTTGGCGGCGACCGCCAGGGGACCGGCCTTGACGGTCATCCGTCCGCCTCCTCGCGCTTGATGCTCCGGGCGTACACGACGGCCAGCACCAGGACGCCCACGACCGCGAGCGCCGAGGTGGCCGCGCCGAGCCCGTAGTCGTACCGGACGAAGGCCTGCAGGTAGCCGAGGAACGGCAGGGTGTTGGTCGCCGTGCCCGGGCCGCCGTAGGTCATCACGTAGATGAAGTCGAAGGACCGGAACCCGTAGACCAGGGTCAGGATCAGCAGCACCAGCGTCGTGGGCCGCACCGACGGCACCATGATGTGCCGCACCTGCTGCCACTTGCTGGCGCCGTCGAGCTGCGCGGCCTCGAACACCTCGGGGTCGATGGTCATCAGGGCCGCGCGGAACACCAGCGTGTTGAACGGGATGACCGCGAAGGCGTTCACGAACGCCACCGCGAACAGCGCCCAGTGCTGGTCGTAGAGGAACGGGACGGGGTCGTCCCGCAGCCCGGTGCCGAGCAGCACCGTGTTGATCAGCCCGGCGTCGTTCAGCAGGAACTTCCACACGGAGCCGTTGACCACCGGCGGCAGCGCCCAGACGAACACCATCAGGGCGAGCAGCCAGGCGGACCACCGTCCGGAGGTGCGCAGGGCGATGGCCGCGCCGAACCCGACGAGCATGCCGAGCACGGTGACCACGACGACGAACACCAGGGTGCGGCTGACCGCCGGGCCGGTCTGCCCGGTCTCGAACCCGCGGCGGACGTTGTCGAGGCCGGTCCACGCCCAGTCGGCGTTCAGGGTCGCGGCCGTGACCTCGCTCGCCGCCATCCGGAGCAGCTGGACGAGCGGGTAGATGCTGAACAACCCGAGGAACAGCGCGGCGGGCAGCAGGAAGACGAGCCGGCTCCCGCCGCGGCGGCGGCGGGGGGCGGTCGGCGTGCGGCGGGGCCGGGCCTGCCGGGCCGGCGCCGCCGTGGCGGGAGCGGTCACGATCAGCCCAGCAGGCCGGAGAGGGCGGCGACCGCCTCGTCGGCGGCGTCCTGCGGCGACTTCTGGCCGCCGATGACGGCGGACCACGCCTGCCCGACGGTGAGCTGGACGTCGGCCACCGCGGCCGGCGGGATCACCGGGTCGGGGTAGCTGGCGCCGAAGTCGGCGATCGACTGCGCGAACGGGTCGAGCAGGTCGTTGCCGGTCACCACGTCGGCCTCCGCGCTGTCGGCGCGGGACGGGATGGAGCCGACCAGGTCGGGCGCGAGCTCCTGGCCCTCGACGTCGAGGTAGGTGCTGGTCAGGTACTCCCAGGCGAGGTCCGGGTCGTCGGCGTGCGCGCCGATGCCCTGGCCCTCCCCGCCCAGGTACACCTGGCCGGTGTCGCCGAGCGGCAGCGGGGCGACGCCGTAGGCGAAGTCCGCGTCGGACTCGGCGGTGCCGAGCTGCCAGTTGCCGTTCTGCGCGAAGGCGGTGTTGCCTGCGGCGAACTGCTGGAAGGGCACCGTCTGGTCCCAGGTCACGGCCTCCTGGGTCAGCCAGCCGTTGTCCACCCAGCCGCGCACCCGCTCGAACCCGGCGGCGAGGGCGTCGGCGTCCGGCTCCTCGTAGTCGAAGCCCGCGTCGGTGATCCACGGGTACGCCTGCCACTCGCCCTGCGACTGCGGCAGGCCGGACAGCGTGATGCCGCCGTAGCCGGCGTCCTTCGCCGCGGCCATCGCGTCCTCGAGCTCGTCCATCGTGGTGGGCGGCTCGACGCCGATCTCGTCGAGGATGTCCTGGTTGTACCAGAGGCCCAGCAGGTTCACGTACCCCTGCACGGCGTACAGGGTGTCGTCCACGCTGTGCAGCACCGAGTCGGGGAACTGGTCGGCGTCGGCGAAGTCGGCCCAGCGGTCGTCCAGCGGCGCGAGCACGTCCGCGAGCGCCAGCGTGGCGGCCTCGGCGCCGTTGAACACCACGACGTCGGGGCCGGTGCCGGCGCCCGCGGCGGAGACCAGCTTGGCGTTCATCTGGTCGTAGGGGACGTAGACGTTCTCGACCGTGGCGTCGCTGTCGGCCTCGAACTTCTCCTGGTACGCGTCCATCAGCGCGACCTGGTTCGGGTCGGAGAAGTAGTGCCAGACGGTGACGACCCCGTCGCCCTCGCCCCCGCCGCCGGCGGTCGAGCCGTCGCCACCGCCGCCGCCGGCGCTGGTGCCGCCGGAGCAGGCGGCGAGCCCGAGCGCGCCGACGGCGGCCAGGGCGATCAGGGAGGTGCGTCGTGCGTTCATGCGGACCGGTCTCCTCGTCGAGTGCGGTCGGTGGCGGGCGGCTGTGCCCGGCCATCGCTGGTGCGGGGGCTTCGGGCGAAACATGCCGAAACCCTTTTCGGGCACGCTAGCAGCGGGTCAGGAGGGACGTCAACGGGGTGCTGCTGCGCACCCGTTTCGTCGTACGCTGACCGCCAGCACCGCGGAGGGGGACGGATGAGCACGGAGGCACCGGGACGGCGCCAGGTCACGCTGCGCGACGTCGCGCAGCTCGCGGGGGTCTCGGTGGCCACCGCGTCGAAGGCGATCAACGGCAAGGCGGAGGTCAGCCCGGACACCCGGCAGCGGGTGCTGGACGTCGCCGAGCGGCTGTCCTTCCGGCCGAACGCGCTGGCGCGGGCGATCCTCGACGGGCACACCGGCACCGTCGGGCTGCTCACGCACGACCTGGAGGGCCGGTTCTCGCTGCCGATCCTGATGGGCGCCGAGGACGCGTTCGGCGCCGGGCGGGCCAGCGTGCTGCTCTGCGACTCGCGCGGGGACGCCATCCGCGAGCAGCACCACCTCGGCACGCTGCTCGGCCGGCGGGTGGACGGGCTGATCGTCGTGGGCTCGCAGACCGACGCCCGCCCGCCGCTGGGCAGCGACCTGCCGGTGCCCGTCGTCTACACGTACGCGCCGTCCACCGACCCGGCGGACGCCTCCGTCGTGCCGGAGAACGTCACCGCGGGCCGGATCGCCGTGGAGCACCTGCTCGCGACCGGGCGCCGGCGGATCGCGCACGTGTCCGGCGACGTCACCTACGCCGCGGCCACCGACCGCGCCGCCGGGGTGGACGCCGCGCTCGAGGAGCACGGGCTGGAGCGCGTCGGGCCGGTCCGGTACGGCTCCTGGTCCGAGGCGTGGGGCCGGTCCAGCACCGCCGCGCTGCTGGAGCAGGACGTCGACGCCGTGGTCTGCGGCAGCGACCAGATCGCCCGCGGGGTGCTCGACGCCCTGCACGACCGCGGCGTGCGGGTGCCCGAGGACGTCGCCGTGATCGGCTTCGACAACTGGGAGCCGATGATCGCCGGATGCCGCCCCGCGCTCACCAGCATCGACATGAACTTCCAGGCGATGGGCCGGCGGGCCGCGGAACGGCTGTTCGCCTCCCTGGAGGGCCGGGACGGCGGTGGCGTGGAGACCATCACGCCGCGGGTGATCGTCCGGGAGTCGACGGGCGGCTGACCCCCGCCCTGCCTACCGTGGCCGGATGGCCGACCGCGCGCACGACCTCGTCCTCCTCGGTGCGACCAGCTTCGTCGGCCGGCTGACCGCCCGGCACCTCGCGGAGCACGCGCCCGCCGGGACCCGGGTCGCGCTGGCCGGCCGGGACCGGGGCCGGCTCGCCGAGGTGCGGGCCGGGCTGCCCGGCGCGGCCGCCGGCTGGCCGCTGCTGGTCGTGGACGTCGAGGACGAGGCCGCGCTGGCCCGGACCGCCGCGGCCACCACGGCCCTGGTGAGCACCGTCGGCCCCTACGCCCGGCACGGCCTGCCGGTCGTCGCCGCGTGCGCCGACCACGGCACGCACTACGCCGACCTCACCGGCGAGCTCGGGTTCGTCCGCGCCGCGATCGACGCGGCCGACGCCCGGGCGCGCGCCACCGGCGCCCGCCTCGTGCACGCCTGCGGGTACGACTCGGTGCCCTCGGACCTCGGCGTGCACCTGCTGCACCGGGCCGCGGCGGCGGACGGGGACGGCACGCTCGCCGAGGCGCACGCGCTGGCCACCGCCCGCGGCGGGCTGTCCGGCGGCACGGTGGCGTCGCTGCTCGGCGAGGTCGACGCGGTGCGCACCGACCCGCGGGTGCGCGCCCTGCACGCGGACCCCGACGCCCTGGTGCCCGGCGGCTCCGGCGGCACGCCACCCGGCCGGGGGCTGCTGCCGCGGCGGCTCGCGGGGCGGTGGGCGGCGCCGTTCGTGATGGCGCCGTTCAACACCAAGGTCGTGCGCCGGTCCAACGCCCTGGCCGGCTGGGCGTACGGCCGCGCCCTGGAGTACGCCGAGCACGTGGACGGCGGCCGCGGGCCCGGCGGCCTCGGCACCGCGCTGGCGGTGACCGCCGCGACGGGCCTCGGCGCCGCCGCCCTCGCCCTGCCGTCGACCCGGGCGCTGGCCGGCCGCGTCCTGCCCGCCGCGGGCGACGGACCCGACGAGGAGACCCGGCGCACCGGCTTCTTCCGGCACCGGTTCCTCGCCACGACGCCGGACGGCCGCGCCTACGCCGCCCGGGTGCAGGCGTCCGGGGACCCCGGGTACGCCGCGACGGCCGTGATGCTGGGCGAGAGCGCCCTCGCGCTGGCGCTGGACGGCGAGGCGCTGCCCGACCGCGCGGGCTCGCTGACGCCGGCGACGGCGCTCGGCGACGTGCTGGCGGGGCGGCTGCGGGACCGCGGGTTCCGCCTCGACGCCGTGGCGGTGCCTCCCGTGCGGTTCTGAGCCGTCAGGGCG
>JAPSIJ010000549.1 GCA_031178805.1 Cellulomonas sp.
GACGTGTCCGCGCAGGTCACCGTGCTGCGCGCCGACGGCGGTGCGCTCGCCGCGACCGGTGCGACGCCCGGCCCCTGGGTCGCCGCCGGTCTGCTCGCGCTCGCCGCGGGCGGCCTGCTCGTGGGCGTCCGGCGCGCGGCGGTGCGCCGGGCCTGACCGACCGGCGGCCGCGGCCCCGCGTGGGCTCCTGGCCGTCGGCGTGCGGCGCGGGACGGCGCCGCGGACGCGCGTTGTTCATCCTTCGGCACGTAGGGATGGACAACGCGCGTCGTCGTCCATCCCTACGGGGGCGAACCCGCCGATCACCGCCAACGGCATGCAGGGCGCCCAGGCCGGTAGCGCGGGCGGCACCGGAGGCGCCGGGCTCTGACCGTCGCGCGTGGGCGCGCGACGGTCGGCTCGCGCGGCGCGCGTCGCCGGAGCAGTCGTGGCGTACGCGTACTCCGCGACGTCGGAGAGGGTGGCAGAGCGGATGAGGCGGACGGCGGTGGGCATGGACAGTTCTTCCGGGGTCGTGGGCCGGCCAGCGTGGCACGCGCGGGACAGGCGGTCCGCACGCGGCCGCGCCGTAGCATCCGGACGTGCGCTCCGTCCTACGCTGGGCCCTCGCCGGCGCCGCGGTCGCCGCCGCGTGGCTGGCCGTCTTCTTCCTGCCTGCCGCCGTGGCGGGTGGACCGTACGGCGGCACCGATGCGCTCGGCGTCCTGCTGTTCTCCCTACTGGTGCTCGTCCCGCCGAGCGCAGTCGCCGGACTGCTGGTGGGGCTCGTCGACCTGCCGCTCCGCCGCTGGGTCGCCCGTGGCGAGCCCGGCTCCCGGCGTCGGCCCGTCGTCGCCGCGCTGACGCTGTTCGGCGCGCTCGCCGCGGCGACGATGGCCGTGCTGCCCTTCACGTCGACGGACATGCAGGACATCGCCTACAACCTCGGCGTCTGCGCCGTCGTCGCGGCCGCACCCGCAGCGGTCGCGCTGCGCACCTACCGACGTCTCGCCGCCCCCACCCCGCCGGCGCCCGCCGACGTCCCGGACCCAGCGCGCTGACGGCAGCTCGCGTCTCCCCTGCGCCCGTCATCGCCCGCTGTAGACAGGGCGGACCCCACGTCAGGACGCCGACGATGTCCCACCCGACCACCACCCCGCCGACCGACCCCCGACGCCGCACCGACCCCGTCCGCGACAGCGCCCCGCGCAACGAGCCGCACGACGGCGGCGACGGGCTGAACCCGCCGATCACCGCCAACGGCATGCAGGGCGCCCGGACCGGTAGCGCCGGCGGCACCGGAGGCGCCGGGCTCTGACGGTCCGCGGGTGCCCGGCGCCCGTCAGCGCACGACGCCGAGCTCCCCCAGCGCCCGCCACCCGAACTCCACGGCCTCCTCGCCGTGCCACGTCGCCCACGCGGCGGCCAGCGCGAGCGCCGTCCCGCGCGCACGGGCCCGCGTGGCGGCCGTCGCCCCGTAGACGTCGTACGCCCGCTCCACGACCGCTGCCGGCAGCGAGAGCCAGAGGAACCCGAGGTCGGTCGCGGGGTCGCCGCCGGCGATGTCGGCCCAGTCGATGACGCCGCCGAGCCGCCCGTCGTCGCTGAGCAGGTTGAACGGGTGCAGGTCGGCGTGGATCCACGACCGCGGCAGGTCGACGGGCGCGGCGAGCGCCTCCGCCCACGTCCGGTCGGCCAGCGCGCGGTCGAGCCGGAGCCCGCGCCCCGGCGCCATGTCCTCCACCTCGGCGAGCGCGGCCTGCAGCTTGGGCCCCCGGTCGGCGAGCGGGACCGACTGCTCGGAGTTGTGCGGCGCGTCCGGCGCCGCCGGCACGTGCACCTGCGCGAGCGCCCGCCCGAGCGCCTCGCCCGCCGCCGCGTCGAGCGGGCGCTCGGTCGCGGGCACGCCGGGCAGCCACTCGACGACGGCCCACGGCCACGGGTACGCCGCACCTGGCCGGCCGACGCGCACCACGTGCTGCGTCGGGAACGTCCACCCCGCGCCGAGCGTGCGCACCCAGCGGATCTCCGCCTCGATCGACGTCACCGAC
>JAPSIJ010000550.1 GCA_031178805.1 Cellulomonas sp.
TGGGTGCGCACCGTCGCGGCCGAGCCGGACCCGGTGCGCCGGCTGTTCCTGCACGTCCGCGGGTCGGCGGAGCTGCTCGGCCGGGCGGCGCCGGTGCTGGACCTGGTGCGGCTCGGCGTCGCGGGGGAGCCCGTCCTCGGCGCCGCGTGGGACCGGGACGAGGCCCGTCGGCGGGCGGTGCACCGGGTGCTGGTCGACGCCTGCGCGCGCGACGGGGTGCTCCGGCCCGGCCTCGACGCGGAGCAGGCCACCGACCTCGTCACCCTGGTGCTGGGCCCGGAGACCTGGAACGCGCTGGTGCGGCGCGGCGGCTGGAGCGTCCTCGCGTGGGTCCGCTGGGCGCACCGCACCCTGCTGGCGGACCTCGTCCCGTCCCGCTGGGAGCCCGACCTCTGACCGGGGCCGGGGGTCACCAGGGGGCGCGGGCGTAGTCCTTGAGGAAGCAGCCGTAGAGGTCCTCGCCCGCCTCGCCGCGGACGATCGGGTCGTACACCCGCGCCGCGCCGTCGACCAGGTCGAGCGGGGCGTGGAACCCCTCCTCGGCGAGCCGGACCTTCGTCGGGTGCGGCCGCTCGTCGGTGATCCAGCCGGTGTCGACCGCCGTCATCAGGATGCCGTCGGTGAGCATCTCCGCCGCGCTGGTGCGGGTCAGCATGTTGAGCGCGGCCTTGCTCATGTTGGTGTGCGGGTGTCCCGGGCCCTTGTAGCCGCGGGAGAACACGCCCTCCATCGCGGACACGTTGACGATGTACGTCCGGCGCGCCGGAGACGCCGCCAGGGCCGGCCGCAGCCGGCTCACCAGCAGGAACGGCGCGGTCTGGTTGCAGAGCTGCACCTCGAGCAGCTCCATCGGGTCCACCTCGTCGACCGTCGCGACCCAGCTGTTCGTCGCCGCGCCGTCAGGGATCAGCCCGCCGGCGTCGATCGACGTGCCCGCGACCAGGCGCTCCAGGCTGGCGGCCTCGGCGGTCAGCGACTGGGCGACCAGCTCGTCCGCGGCGGCCCGGGCGGCGCGCTCGATCGCCAGCGCGGGGCTGCTCAGCTCGCTGACCGAGCCGGCGAGCGCCCGCGGGTGCGCGTCGCTGGTGTGGCCGAACGTCGTGATCATCCGCGCCGCGTCGGCCGCGAGCGGGGCCTGCTCCGCCTCGGCGAGCCGGGAGTACGCCCCCGGCGACCGGCGCACCGTCTGCGCGGCGTTGTTGATCAGCACGTCGAGCGGCCCCTGCGCGGCGACGTGGTCGGCGAGCGACACCACCTGCGCCGGGTCGCGCAGGTCGATCCCGACGACGTGCAGCCGGTGCAGCCACTCGGCGGCGTCGGGCATCGCGCTGAACCGCCGGACGGCGTCCTTCGGGAACCGCGTGGTGATCGTCAGGTCGGCGCCGTCGCGGAGCAGCCGCAGCGCGATGTACATGCCGATCTTCGCCCGGCCGCCGGTCAGCAGCGCGCGGCGGCCGGTGAGGTCCGTCCGGGCGTCGCGCTTGGCGTGGTGCAGCGCCGCGCACTCCGGGCAGAGCTGGTGGTAGAACGCGTCCACCACCGTGTAGTCCTGCTTGCAGACGTAGCAGGGCCGCGGCCGCAGCAGGGTGCCCGCGACCGCGCCGGTCGCGGCGGACGTCAGTGCCAGCCCGGCGGTCTCGTCGTCGATCCGTCCCGGGCTGCCGGTCGCCGTCGCCGCGACCACGGCGGCGTCGGCCTCCGCGATCATCCGGCGCTTCTCGCCCCGGCGGTGCTTCTTCGCCGCCTTGTACAGCGCGGACGACGCCCGGCGCGCCGCGGTGTGCTGCGGATGCTCCTGCGGGAGGACCGCGACCTGGTCGACGACCCGCAGGAACGTCGCGAAGTCCGCGGGGTCGACACCCGGGAGCTCGGGGGTGGTGCCGCCGGTCGCGTCGGCGTCGTCGGGCGCCGGCGTGGTCGTCTGCGCGCTCATGCGCCGTCCGTCCTGCATGGGGAGAGGGCCGTCGCGTGCTCGCGGGCCCGGACGATCCTACGGCGTCCCGCCCGCGCACCCCGCTCGCGCCGCCCC
>JAPSIJ010000551.1 GCA_031178805.1 Cellulomonas sp.
GAGAGGACCACCATGACCTACCGCGAGCTCGCAGTCCCCGGCGCCTGGGAGATCACCCCCGTCCAGCACGGCGACCCGCGCGGCGTCTTCCTGGAGGCGTTCCAGGGCGGCCCGTTCGCGGAGGCCACCGGCCACCGGTTCGACCTGCAGCAGGCGAACCTGTCCGTGTCGGCGGCCGGCGTGCTGCGCGGCATCCACTTCGCCGACGTCCCCCCGGGCCAGGCGAAGTACGTCACGTGCCCCAAGGGCGCCGTGCTCGACGTCGTCGTCGACATCCGCGTCGGCTCGCCGACGTTCGGCACCTGGGACACCGTGCTGCTGGACGACGTCGACCGCCGCGCGATCTACCTCGGCGAGGGCCTGGGGCACGCGTTCTTCTCCCTCGAGGACGACTCGACCGTGATGTACCTGTGCTCCACGGGCTACTCCCCCGGCCGCGAGCACGGCATCCACCCGCTGGACACCGAGATCGGCATCGAGTGGCCGACCACCGACCGGCACGGCAACCCGGTCACGCCGCAGCTGTCGGCCAAGGACACCGCCGCGCCCACGCTGGCCGAGGCGCGCGAGCAGGGCCTGCTGCCCCGCTACGACGAGGTCTCCGCCTACGTGGAGTCCCTGCGCGGCTGACGTGACCCAGGAACCCACGACGGCGGCCGGCCCGACGATCGCCCGGGCGGACGCCCGCCGGGTGGCCGTCGGGTCCGCCGTGGCCGCCGTCTCGTCCACCCTGGTGGTGCTCGCCGCGCCGCGGCTGAGCACGTCGGTGGCCGACAACACCGACTTCCTCACGTTCTGGGCGGCGCTGTTCGCCGGCCTGGGCGTGCTCACCGGCATCTCCGTGGAGACCACGCGGGCCGTCGCGGCCACCCACCGCGGCGGCGTCCCGACCGGGCCGCGGGTGGGGCTGGCGGGGACCGCCACCGGCCTGGCGTTCGCCGCCGTCCTGGCCGTCGCGGCCCCGTGGTGGGGCCCGGCCGTGTTCGGCGCGCACGCCACCACCCTCGCCCTGCTGGTGGCCCTCGGCTGCGCCGGCTGCGCCGTGCACGCCGCGACGACGGGCGCCCTGGCGGGCGCCGGCCGGTGGCCGGTCTACGCCCGGCTCGTCGGCGGCGAGTCGGCGGTGCGCCTGGTCCTGGTCGTCGCCGCGGGCCTGGCCGGCGCGAGCGTGCTCGGCCGGGGCGCCGGCGCGGCGCTGGCGACGTTCACGGCGGTCGGCGTCCTGCTGGCCTCGCGCACCGCGCGGACGGCGGTCGCGCTCCGCGCCGACGTCCCGGCCCGCCGGTACGTCGGCCGGCTCCTGGCCGCTGCGGTGGCGAGCGGCGCCAGCGCGGTGCTGGTGATCGGCTTCCCCGTCCTGATGTCGCTGACCACCGACGCGGCCACCTACGAGCGCGCGGCGCCGCTGCTGCTCGCCCTGACGCTGACGCGGGCCCCGCTGATGATCCCGCTGAACGCCTTCCAGGGCGTGGCGGTGAGCCACTTCGTGCAGCACCGCGACCGGGGCCTGCAGGCGCTGCTGCCGATCGCGCGGGTCGTGGTGCCCGTCGGCGTGCTCGGCGCGCTCGCCGCGTGGGCCGTCGGGCCGCTGCTGATGGACCTGATCGGCGGCGACCCCGTGTACCGCGTCCCGGGGCACGTGCTGGCGCTGCTGACCCTGGGCGCGACCGGGCTGGCCATGCTGACCCTGACCGGCGCGGTGTGCCAGGCGCTGACCCGGCACGGGGCGTTCGTGGCCGGCTGGCTGACCGCCGTCGCCGTCGCGGTCGCCGTGCTGCTGCTGCCCGGCGGGCTGGACACCCGCACGTCCGCGGCGCTGCTGGCCGGCCCCGTCGCCGGCATCGTCGTGCACCTGGTCGCCCTGCGGGGCGCCGCCCGGACCGAGGAGGACCGATGACCGCCGACGCCCCCCGGGTGAGCGTCTGCCTGGCGACCTACCGCGGCGCGGAGTGGGTGACCGAGCAGCTGGAGTCGATCCTCGTCCAGCTCGGGCCCGAGGACGAGGTCGTGGTGGT
>JAPSIJ010000552.1 GCA_031178805.1 Cellulomonas sp.
TCCCCCGGCGCGTCGATCAGCGGGCACGAAGTCCCGTGAGGCCGTTCCGAGGGGGGTGGTCGTCCGGGGGTTCCGGCCACCGGGTGCGATCCCTGGTGTCCGTTCCTCCCTGCCGGGCGACGTCGTAGAACATTACGCAGGCCGCCAGGGACCGTCAACCTCGTGCGGCGTGATCGCGGTCACCCCCTCGCGGAGCGCGAACGGGCCCGGTCGACCGTGGTCGACCGGGCCCGTCCGGAGTGCCGGCGCGGCTCAGTAGAGGGCGCTCGCGAGGGACCGGCGCGCGGCCACGACCCGCGGGTCCTCGGAGCCGACGACGTCGAACAGCTCGACCAGCCGGACGCGCACCCGCTCCCGGTCGGGTCCGAAGGTGACCCGCACCGTGTCGATGAGGCGCGCGAACGCGTCCTCCACCTGACCGCCGAGCACGTCGACGTCCGCCACGGCGAGCTGGGCGTCCACGTCCGCCGGCGCGTCGGCCGCCGCCCGGCGCACGGCGGCGAGGTCGACGTCCCGGGTACGGGTGAGCAGCCCCACCTGCGCGAGGCCCGCGCGGGCCATGTCGTCCCGCGGGTTCTCCCGGAGCGCCTGCTCGTACGCGGCGGCGGCGGCGGGCAGGTCGTCGCGCTCGATGGCGTCGTACGCCTCCTGGTGCAGCGGGGGCAGCGGGGGCTCCTCCGGCTCGGGCTCCGCGGGCGCGGCGTCGCTCGGCGCGACGGTGCCGGTGACCCCGTTGGCGGCGGCCGCCTCGAGCACCTGGTCGAGCACGCCCCGCACCTGGTCCAGCGGCGGTGCGCCCTGGAACAGCGGCAGCGGCTGCCCGGCGAGCACCGCGATCACCGACGGCACCGACTGGGCCTGGAAGGCCTGGGCGATCTGCGGGTTGGCCTCCGAGTCGATCCGGGCCAGCAGCAGCCGGCCCGCGTACTGGTCGGCCAGGGCGCCGAGGTCCCGGGCGAGCGACACGCTCGTCTCGCTCCAGGACGCCCACAGCAGCACGACCACCGGGTGCTGGGTGGACGACTGGACGAGGGCCGGGAAGCCCTCGGTGTCCACGTCGACGACGTACGCGCCCGGGGCGGGCAGCCCGCCGGGGGTGCCGGGCGCCGGGGTCGCCGGGCGCCCGAGCCCCGACAGGTCGACCGCGCCGCGCATGTTGAGGCGCGGGTCCTGGGCCGGGTTCTGACTCATGCTGGGTCTGCTCCTGCTCTCACGGGGACGGTCGGGGTCACTGGCCGGTGACCGCGGTGCGGGCGTGCTCGGCCGCGAGGACCTGCACCTGCTCGGCGCCGCCGGCCGGCGGCACGTACAGCGCTACCACGTCGGTCCAGGTCCGCACCAGGTTCTGCGTGACGCTCTCCTTGCCGGCGAGCGCGGCGTCGAACGGGTCGTTCAACGTGATGCTGCCCTGGCTGAGCGTCACCGTGGTCACGGTCGTGAGCTGCCCGACGACGATCGCGCCGCCGTCCACGGTCCGCAGCGCGGTCACGGCGCCCTCCTCCGGGGCCACGGTCTCGGCGACCGTGGCCACCGCCTGCAGGCTGGCGACCGTCTGGTTGCGGGCCTCGGTCAGCGCGGTGCGGAAGAAGTCCGCCGGGAAGGTCGCCGCCGCCGCGGAGGCGTCCCCGTTCGTGAGGACGTCGGCGTACTGGGCGAGCGCCTCGGTCGGCGTCATCAGCAGCGAGTCGTCGTCCGCCGCCACGGGCTCGCTGCCCACGCTGGTGTCGGCGGTGGCCGGCATCTGCACGGACGGGCCGAGCCGCGCCCAGCTCCACAGCCGGTACGGCTCCCGGGGGGCCCGCTGCTGCAGGACCAGCAGCAGCGGCGCCTGCAGGTCGGCGGGCTGCTCGGTGACCACCATCTGGGTGCGGGGCCAGGTGTCCGTGTCCGGCACGATCGTCGTCTGCGCCGTCATCGGGAGCGTCACCGGCGGACGCTGGCCCCCGGTGACCTGCGCCCGCGTGTACTCCGAGGTGCGGATCGCCAGGGCGGGACCGGTGAGACGGGCGTCCAG
>JAPSIJ010000553.1 GCA_031178805.1 Cellulomonas sp.
GCGCTCATCGCGCTGCAGCCGGCGGACGAGCGGCCGTGGAGCGCAGGGGTCGTCGCTGCCGCGGCGGCGGCCGGAGTGGTGTGGCTGGTGGTCGGGATCAGCGTCCACCGCAACTACCTGCACGTGCCGCCGCCCGACGAGCGGAAGGTGTCGCTGACGACCGTGGACGGCGAGCCGGCGGTCGTCATGGCCTGGCGGCGGACGTTCCAGCGGCAGCCGCTGCTGGTGGGGTGCGTCGTCGTCGTCGCCGGCCTGGCGCTCACCGTCGCGCTCGCCGTCGACGGCAACCCGGGCTGGTGGATCGCGCTGATCCTGGTGGTCCCGGTGGCCCCGTTCCTGCCGGACCGGTTCATCGAGGCGGCCAGGCCCGTGCGGCTGGTGCTGTCCCCCCGCGGGATCGGGGCCTCGGGACCCGATGGCGACGCCTGGCTCGACTGGGACGACGTGCGCGGCATCGCCAGGGAGCGGGACGACCAGTGGTGGGTGATCCGCGTCGTGGGCGTCGACGACGCGCCGTCCTGGCGGTTCCGCCGCCGGCCGCGGGTCCTGTGGGCACGGACCCCGCCGCGCCCGCGGATCGACGTCCCGGGTCCGGCGTTCACGGTCGACCCCGTGCCCGTCATCGAGGCGATCGCGCACTACCGGCGCACGCCGTCCGCCCGCGCGGAGCTCGCGACCGAGACGGGCCGGCGCCGGGTGGCGGGCCCGCCGCGCGCGTTCGCCTGAGTCGGCGACCCGGTCCCCGCCCGCGGGGCGGGGACCGGGTCCGCCTCAGAGGTCGATGCCCTCCAGCATCTCCGTGACGAGCGCGGCCACGGGCGAGCGCTCCGACCGGGTCAGCGTCACGTGGGCGAACAGCGGGTGGCCCTTCAGCGCCTCGATCACCGCCGCGATCCCGTCGTGCCGGCCCACCCGCAGGTTGTCCCGCTGGGCGACGTCGTGGGTGAGCACCACCCGCGAGCTCTGCCCGATCCGGGACAGCACCGTGAGCAGGACGTTCCGCTCCAGGGACTGCGCCTCGTCCACGATCACGAACGCGTCGTGCAGCGAGCGCCCGCGGATGTGGGTCAGCGGGAGGACCTCCAGCAGGTCCCGGTCGATGATCTCCTCGACGACCTCGCGGCTGACCACGGCGCCGAGGGTGTCGAACACCGCCTGCGCCCAGGGGTTCATCTTCTCGGCCTCGCTGCCGGGCAGGTACCCGAGCTCCTGACCGCCGACCGCGTACAGCGGCCGGAACACCATGACCTTGCGGTGCTGCCGGCGCTCCAGCACCGCCTCCAGCCCGGCGCAGAGCGCGAGCGCCGACTTGCCGGTGCCGGCGCGGCCGCCGAGCGAGACGATCCCGACGGCCTCGTCGAGCAGCAGGTCGATGGCCACCCGCTGCTCGGCGCTGCGCCCGTGCAGGCCGAACACGTCCTGGTCGCCGCGGACGACCTGCACGTGCTTGTCGGCGGTCACCCGGCCGAGGGCCGAGCCGCGCGGGCTGTGCAGCACCAGGCCGGTGTGGCACGGCAGCGTCGGGGAGTCGGCGAGGTCGGCCAGCGGCAGGGACTCGTGCTCCCAGAGCTGGGCCATCTGCTGCTCGGTGAGGTCGAGGGCGTCCATGCCGGTCCACCCGGAGTCCACCGCGAGCTCGTGCCGGTACTCCTCCGCCCGCAGCCCGATCGCCGACGCCTTGATCCGCATCGGCAGGTCCTTGGACACCACCGTGACGTCCCGGCCCTCGGCCGCCAGGTTCGCGGCGCAGGCGAGGATCCGGGTGTCGTTGTCGCCGAGCCGGAATCCCGCCGGCAGCACCGCCGGGTCCGTGTGGTTGAGCTCGACGCGCAGCGTGCCGCCCTGGTCGCCGATCGGCAGCGGGGCGTCCAGGCCGCCGTGCCGGATCCGCAGGTCGTCGAGCATCCGCAGGGCGGTCCGGGCGAAGTACCCGAGCTCGGCGTGGTGGCGCTTGGCCTCCAGCTCGGTGATCACGACGACCGGGAGGACGACGTCGTGCTCGGCGAACCG
>JAPSIJ010000554.1 GCA_031178805.1 Cellulomonas sp.
GCCGACGGCTCCGCCGACGTGCTGCGCGGGCTGCCCGACCTGACCGGCGTGGACCTCGTCGCGGACCCGGCGCTCGCGCCCGGCGACGCGGTGGGGGAGTTCCCCGACGGCTACCTGGACGCGCGCGTCGGCGCGGCGCTGGACCGCGCCCGCGCCGTGCTCGCCGCCGGGGAGCGCACCGGGGTGCCGGCGTGACCGCCACGACGCTGCTGCCGACCCCGCGCGGCGGCGCCGTCGAGCCCGCGCCCGCTCCGGCCGCCGCGCTGCTCGGCTCGCCCGCCTGGGGCACCGCCCTGGCGGCGGCGCGCCCCGAGCGCGTGGGCACGGTGCGCGGTGTCGTCGGCCTGACGGTCGAGGTCGCCGGCACCGGCGCGGCCGTCGGCGAGCTCGTCGACATCGAGACCGGCACGGAGCCGGGCGCGGGCGTGCCCGCCGAGGTCGTCGCCACCGGCCGCGGCACGGCGCAGGCCATGCCGCTCGGCCCGACCCACGGCCTGCGCGCCGGCATGCGGGTGCGCCCGCGCGGCACCGCGCTGACCGCCCCCGTGGGCCCCGGCCTGCTCGGCCGGGTGCTGGACGGCCTCGGCCGGCCGATCGACGGGCGCGGCCCGCTGGTCGGCGTCGGCCGCGCGGAGATCACCGGGCACGCCCCGCACCCGCTGGCGCGCGCCCGGGTGGCGCAGCCGCTGGACCTCGGCGTCCGGGTGCTCGACACCCTGGTCACCGCCGGCCGCGGGCAGCGCCTCGGCCTGTTCGCCGGCTCCGGCGTCGGCAAGTCCTCGCTGCTGTCGATGATCGCCCGCGGCACGGACGCGCAGGTGTCCGTGATCGCCCTGGTCGGCGAGCGCGGCCGCGAGGTGCGCGAGTTCCTCGAGGACGACCTCGGTCCCGAGGGCCTGGCGCGCAGCGTCGTCGTGGTCGCCACCTCCGACGAGCCGCCGCTGGTGCGGCTGCGCTCGGCGTTCGTCGCCACCCGGATCGCGGAGTCGTTCCGCGACCGCGGCGACGACGTGGTGCTGATGATGGACTCGCTCACCCGCGTGGCGATGGCCCAGCGCGAGATCGGCCTGTCCGTCGGCGAGCCGCCCGCCACCCGCGGCTACCCGCCGAGCACGTTCGCCCTGCTCGCCCAGCTGCTGGAGCGCGCCGGCACGGCCGCCACCGGCTCGGTCACCGGCCTCTACACGGTGCTGGTGGACGGCGACGACCACAACGAGCCGATCGCCGACGCCGCCCGCTCCATCCTGGACGGGCACGTGGTGCTCGAGCGCTCGCTCGCCGTCGCCGGGCACTTCCCGAGCGTCGACGCGCTCGCCTCCATCTCCCGCGTCGCCTCCCGGGTGATCGGCCCGGAGCAGAAGCAGGCCGCCGCCCGGCTGCGCCGCGTGATGGCGGCCCGCCGCCAGGCGCAGGACCTGCTGGACGTCGGCGCCTACGTGGCCGGCTCCAACCCGCTGGTGGACGCGGCCGTCACGCACGGCGCCGCCATCGACGCGTTCCTGCGCCAGGGCATGGACGAGCGCGCGCCGTCGACCGACTCCTGGGCGCGCCTCGGCGCGCTCGTCACCGCGATGGGGGACCTGCCGTGAGCCGCGCCTTCCGCCTGGCCGGGCTGCTGCGCCTGCGCTCGCTCGCCGAGGAGCAGGCCGCCGCCGAGCTCGCCGGCCGCACCCGCGGCCGCGACGCCGCGCTGGCCCGCAGCCGCGCCACCGAGCACGCGCTCGGCGACGCCACGTTCCCCGCCGCGACTGACTCCGTCGGCGTGCAGGCCGTCGTGGCCAGCCGCCTCGCGCTGTCGGCGCTGCTGGTCGACCAGCGCGCCCGCGTCGCGGTGCTGCAGGAGGCCGTCGAGCAGGCCGACACGGCCTGGGCCGAGGCCCGCACCCGCACCCGCACGCTGGAGAAGCTGCAGGACAAGCACGAGGTCGCGGTGCGCGCCGAGGAGCAGCGCGCCGAGCAGCTCGTGCTCGACGAGGTCGCCGGCCGCCGCCGCGCCGTGCGCGCGCCGG
>JAPSIJ010000555.1 GCA_031178805.1 Cellulomonas sp.
CAGCCGGTGCCGGCCGGGGCCGAGCGCGCGCTCGAACTGCCCGTCCCGGTACACCAGCACCTGCTCCCACTCGGGAACCACGAACTTCATCTCGCTCGGCCCTCCTCCCGGCCCTCGGTCCCGCCGTCCGTCGGCTGCACCGTCGCTCCGCGGGCGACCCTCGGGCCGGTCGGCGGGCGGTCGGGGCGCCCGCGGGGGACGTCCGGGCGCACCCGGCGTCGCAGACCGCGACCACCCTGCCGACCACCCGCCGGCCGGTGTCGGGAGTTGAACCCGGACCTCCGTAGGGTCTGCCTCTGAAGCAGTGCTCCCGACCCACGTGCAGGACCCGCGACGGCGACGCCGTCCGGCTGCCCATCGGGAGCACGGGCGAGCGTAGGCGCAGGTGACGCGCCGCGTCCCGTGATTTCCGGGTGAGATCAGCGGCGCGCGGCCACCGGCTGCGGGCGGGCCCCGGCGTCGTCCTGCGACGTGCCGCCCGACCGTGCCTCGACCGCCAGCACCACCGCCACGCCGATCCCGCACAGCGCGAAGCCGGCGAGCGTCACGCCCGTGAGCGGCTCGCCGAGCAGCACCGCACCGGCCGCGGCGGTGGCGGGCGCCACGAGGAACAGCAGCGCGTTCAGCGCCGTGACGCCCACGCGCCGCAGCAGCCACCAGTACAGGCCGTAGGCGGCGAGCGTCGGCACCGCCGCCGCCAGCACGGTCGCCAGCCAGAACGACGCCGCCCGCGGCGGGACCAGCGACCCCGTCACCGCGGCGGCGACCAGCAGCACCGCGGTGGTGACGACCACCTGCACGGTGAGCGTCACGAGCACCGGCGGGCGGGCCGAGGAGCGGCGCTCGACGAACGTGCCGACGACCAGGCACGCCATCGCGAGGGCCGGCAGCGCGGAGGCGACCGGCGCGGCGTCCGAGCCGCCCAGCTGCGACCGCACCACCAGCAGCACGCCGAGCGCCCCGAGCAGCAGCCCGGCCCACTGCGCGCCGCGCACCCGCAGGCCGAGCAGCGGCCCGACGAGCGTCGCCACGACCAGCGGCTGCACGGCGTCGATCAGCGCGGTCGTGCCGGTGGAGATCCCCGCCGCGATCGCCGCGTACACGCAGACGACGTAGCCGAGCTGGGCGAACAGCCCGATCACCGCCTGCTGGCGCAGATCAGCACGCGACACCCCCCGGGCGGCGCCGGTCGTCAGGGTCACCGCCAGCAGCAGGGCGGCCACCGGCAGGAACCGCCAGACCAGCAGCGTCAGCGGCGCGACGTCGACGGTCGCGATCGCGGCGATCAGGAAGCCGGAGCTCCAGCTCGCCACGAACGCCACCGCCGCCGCCGCGGTCACCACCCGCGGGAGTAGACCGATCTGTGTACTCATGGCCGCGACTATACAGAGCGGTATACTCGTTCGCATGGTCACGCCCGTCCCCGAGCTCGCCCCGCTCACGCCCGGCGCCCGCCGGGTGCTCGACGCCGCCTCCCGGCTGTTCTACGAGCGCGGCATCCACGCGGTCGGCGTCGACACGATCGCCGAGGCCGCCGGCGTCACGAAGAAGACGCTGTACGACCGGTTCGGCTCCAAGGAGGCGCTGGTCGTCGCCTACCTGCAGCACCGCGACGCCCGCTGGCGCGAGGACCTGCTCGCCACGCTCGCCCGCACGCCCGACCCCGGGCCGGAGCGCGTGCTCGCGGTGTTCGACGCGGCCATCGCGTGGTCGTCCATCAACAGCCCGAAGGGGTGCAGCGCGGTGAACGCCCGGGCCGAGGTCGGCGGGCGCGACGGCAATCCCGTGCTGCCCGAGGTGATGCGGGAGAAGGCGTGGCTGCTCGACCTGTTCGGCGAGCTGTGCCGGGAGGCCGGCGTGGCCGACCCGGAGCGGACCGCGGAGAGCCTGACGCTGCTCTACGAGGGGGCGATCGTCACCGTGGGGATGGGGACGTTCCCGCGGCCGTTCGAGCGGGCGCGGGAGCTGGCGCGGCTGGTGCTGGGGGCCTGAGC
>JAPSIJ010000556.1 GCA_031178805.1 Cellulomonas sp.
CGGCCGCCACGAGCGCCGTCACCGCGGCCGCCCTCGCGGCGCCCGCCGTCCCGGCCGCCGGCGTCGCGGCCGGAGGAGTGGCGCTTGCCGGTCTCGCCCAGGTCCTCGAGCACCTCGGCCTCGAGGCCCTCGCGGGTCCGCTTGGACCGGGGCAGGCGCCCCGTGGTGCCCTCGGGGATGCCGAGGTCGGTGTACAGGTGCGGGGACGAGGAGTAGGTCTCCTGCGGCTCGGGGAAGCCGAGCTCCAGGGCCTTGTCGATCAGGCCCCAGCGCGGCACGTCGTCCCAGTCGACGAACGTGACGGCCGTGCCCTTGTGCCCCGCGCGGCCGGTGCGGCCGGTGCGGTGCAGGTAGGTCTTCTCGTCCTCGGGGCACTGGTAGTTGACGACGTGCGTGACGTCGTCGACGTCGATGCCGCGGGCCGCGACGTCGGTGGCGACGAGCACGTCGACCTTGCCGTTGCGGAACGCGCGCAGCGCCTGCTCGCGGGCGCCCTGGCCGAGGTCGCCGTGCAGCGCGCCGGCGGCGAACCCGCGGTCGACGAGCTCGTCGGCGACCTTCGCGGCGGTGCGCTTGGTGCGGGCGAACACGATGGTCAGCCCGCGGCCCTCGGCCTGCAGGATGCGGGCCAGCACCTCGACCTTGTCGAGGGCGTGCGCGCGGTACACGACCTGCTTGATGTTCTTGACCGTCTGGCCGGCGTCGTCCGGCTCGCTGGCGCGGATGTGCGTCGGCTGGGTCATGTAGCGGCGGGCCATCGCGACGACGGCGCCCGGCATGGTGGCCGAGAACAGCATGGTGTGCCGCGACGCGGGGGTGCGGGCCAGCAGCTTCTCGACGTCGGGCAGGAAGCCGAGGTCGAGCATCTCGTCGGCCTCGTCCAGGACGACGCACTTGATGCGCGACAGGTCCAGGTGGCCCTGGTTCATCAGGTCGATCATCCGGCCGGGGGTGCCGACGACGACCTCGACGCCGCGCTGCAGCATCTCGATCTGCGGCTCGTAGGCGCGGCCGCCGTACAGCAGCGCGATCCGCACGGAGCGCCGCTTCGAGGCGGTCTCCAGGTCGCCGGCGACCTGCACCGCGAGCTCGCGGGTCGGGACGATGACGATCGCCTGCGGCTTGCCCGGCGCGGGCAGGGTGTCGAAGCCCTCCTCGTCCGGGGCGACCACGCGGTGCAGCAGCGGGACGCCGAAGCCGAGGGTCTTGCCGGTGCCGGTCTTGGCCTGGCCGATGATGTCGTGGCCGGACAGCGCGACCGGCAGCGTCATCGCCTGGATCGGGAACGGGGTGGTGATGCCGGCGTCGGCGAGCGCGGCGACGATCTCCGGGCGGACGTCGAAGTCCGCGAAGGTCACGTCGGCGGCCTGCACCGAGGCGGCGGTCGGGGTGTCGATGGTCTCCACGGCGACGTCCTCGGGGGCGAGGTCGTCGGTGGCGGGGTCGGTCGAGGTCACGGACTGCTCTTCACTCGTGAAGGTGGCGTGCCGCACGTCGCGCCCGCGAGGGGCATCCGCGACGGGCATCGCCACAGGTGGTCCGGCAGCCGATCGTGCAGGTCAGTCGAGGGCGGTCCGGACACCCGGGGGGCGTCGCGACGCGCTCGGAGCACCGAGGTCGAGACGACCGGGCAACCGATGTACCCCGCCATGATACGCACCGGGCCGCGCCGCGAGGGGAGGATCCCGCCGGTGGCGCGGCCCGCGGGGCCCGGGGCGTCAGACCCGCGTCGGCTCCGCCGGGACCGGCTCGGCGTCCGCGTCGGGCCGCGCCGCGTGCACCGCGTCGCGCAGCCGGCGCTGCTGGGTGGCGGCGAGCAGGAGCGCCAGGACGGTGGCGCCGCAGGTCACGGCGAACGCCGCGCGGTGGCCCGAGAGGTCGGCGAGCCGGCCGGCGACGCTGGACCCGAGGGCGTACCCGACGCCGGTGGCGCTGGCGAGCGCCGTCATCGCCGCCCCGGTGCGGCCGGCGGGGACCACGCGCTCGCCCAG
>JAPSIJ010000557.1 GCA_031178805.1 Cellulomonas sp.
GCGGCCGCGGGTGGTGGTCAGTCGCGGTGCGACGACCGGCTGTAGTCCTGGTCCTTCGTCTCCCGGGACAGGAGCAGCGCGACCAGCGTCAGCACGCCCGCGCCGGACAGGTACACGCCGACGAGCCAGGTGCCGCCGTCCGCCGCCGCCCACAGGGCCAGCGCGACGATCGGCGCGAGCGCGGCGCCGAGGATCGACGACACGTTGTACGAGATCGCCGAGCCGGTGTACCGGACGTTGGTGGGGAACAGCTCGGGCAGCAGCGCGCCCATCGGGCCGAAGGTCGCGCCCATCAGCGTGAAGCCGAAGACCAGGAACGCCTGGGTCATCGCGCCGGTGAACGCCACGTCCTCGCGGAGCGTCAGGAACAGCGAGAACGTCAGGCCGAACACGATGATCCCGGTCGTCACCCAGATCAGCAGGCGGCGGCGGCCGAGCTTGTCGGCGAGCGGGCCGGCCAGCAGCGTGAACACGCCGAAGAACACCACGCCGATGATCTGCATCAGCACGAAGTGCACGTACGGGATGCCGAGGCCGCCGGGCTCGCCGTCCTCGGGCGCCACCGCGCGGGTGCCGTAGGTCAGCGTGAAGTTCGTCATCAGGTAGAACAGCACGTAGGTCGCCAGCATGATGAACGTGCCGAGCAGCGTCTCGCGCCAGTGGAACCGCAGCGTGGTGCCGAGCGGCACCTTGGTGATGCTGCCCTTCTTCTCCGCCGCGGTGAACGCCTCCGACTCGACCAGCTTGAGGCGGACCCACAGGCCGATGATCACCATCACCGCCGAGAACAGGAACGGCACGCGCCAGCCCCACGACATGAACGCGTCCGAGCCCTCGCCCAGCACGCCGTTGATGATGAGGAAGATGCCGTTGGCGATGATGAAGCCCAGCGGGGCGCCGAGCTGCGGGAAGGTGCCGTACCAGGCGCGCTTGCCGGCCGGGGCGTTCTCCGTGGCGACCAGCGCCGCGCCGGACCACTCGCCGCCGAGGGCGAAGCCCTGCGCGAGCCGGAGCACCAGCAGCGCGACGGTGGCGCCGACGCCGATGTGCCCGAAGGTCGGCAGCAGGCCGATCAGGAACGTCGCGACGCCCATGGTGAGCAGCGAGTAGACGAGCGTCGTCTTGCGCCCGCGCCGGTCGCCGAGGTGCCCGAAGAAGATCGCGCCGATCGGGCGGGCGACCATCGCGGCGCCGAACACCGCGAACGACGCCAGGAGCGCCGTGGTGTCGTTCCCCGTCGGGAAGAACAGCTTCGGGAACACGAGCACGGCCGCGGTCGCGTAGACGTAGAAGTCGTAGAACTCGATGGTGGTGCCCACGAGGCTCGCCGCGATCACGCGCGACGGCGAGTTCAGGGGCCGCGGGGCGGCCTGCGACGGGGTGGGCACGGTGGTGGCTGGCATGCGGGGCGGCTCCTCGGCGGCGACTGCGGGCACGCCGGGACCGGGGGACGTCGATGACGGTCGGCTCGCAGGTCGGCTCGGTGACGCTCGCGGTGCTCCAGCGCATCAGGGACGATACGCCGTCTCACCCAGCAGACAAGTCGTGATCGCATCGTGGACACGGCGCGCCGAGCCGTCCACAGGTCTCCGGGGTCGACGGCCTGTGGAGGACGGCGGCGCGCTGTCGGCGGGCTGCGGCAGAGTGGCGGCATGAGCAGCCCCCGCACCGACACCGTCCAGCACCCGCTGTCCGCCGCGACCGCCGCGGGCCTGCCGAGCGGGCGCCGGTGCTTCGGCGACGGCGACCCGCTGTACGAGCGGTACCACGACGAGGAGTGGGGCCGGCCCGTCCACGGGGAGCGGGAGCTGTACGAGCGGATGACGCTCGAGGCCTTCCAGTCGGGGCTCTCCTGGATCACCGTGCTCCGCAAGCGCGAGGCGTTCCGGGCGGCGTTCGCCGCCTTCGACCCCGCGGTGGTCGCCGGCTACGACGAGCACGACGTGGAGCGGCTCATGGGGGACGCGGGCATCATCCGGAACCGCGC
>JAPSIJ010000077.1 GCA_031178805.1 Cellulomonas sp.
GGTGGGTCAGAACGCGCGGGTGATCATCGCGCGCTTGACCTCCTGGATCGCCTTGGTGACCTCGATGCCGCGGGGGCACGCCTCGGTGCAGTTGAAGGTGGTCCGGCAGCGCCAGACGCCCTCCTTGTCGTTGAGGATCTCGAGGCGCTGCGCGCCGCCCTCGTCGCGGCTGTCGAAGATGAACCGGTGCGCGTTCACGATCGCCGCCGGGCCGAAGTACTGGCCGTCGGTCCAGAAGACGGGGCAGGAGCTCGTGCACGCGGCGCAGAGGATGCACTTGGTGGTGTCGTCGAACCGGGCGCGCTCCTCGGGCGACTGGATCCGCTCGCGGGACGGCTCGGTGCCGGTGGTGATGAGGAACGGCATGATCTCGCGGTAGGAGGCGAAGAACGGCTCCATGTCGACCACGAGGTCCTTGAGCACCGGCAGGCCCTTGATCGGCTCGACGGTGATCGGCTTGTCCGGGTTCAGGTCCTTGAGCAGCGCCTTGCAGGCGAGCCGGTTGCGGCCGTTGATCCGCATGGCGTCGGAGCCGCAGACGCCGTGCGCGCAGGAGCGGCGGAAGGTCAGCGACCCGTCCGTCTCCCACTTGATCTTGTGCAGGGCGTCGAGCAGGCGGTCGGTGCCGTGGGCGGTGACCGTGTGCTCCTCCCAGTACGCCTCGTCCCCGTGGGTCTCGGGCGTGTAGCGGCGGATCTTCAGCGTGACCTCGAACGACGGGATCTCGCCGGCCTTCGGCTCGGCGGCGGCCGAGCGCTCTGCGACAGCAGTCATCAGTACTTCCGCTCCATCGGCTGGTACACGGTGGTCACGACGGGCTTGGTGCCCAGGACGACAGCCGGGCGGCCGGGGCCGGGCGCGGGGATCTCCTCGCCCTTCGGCGCGGAGCCGGCGGGGGAGTCGACCGGCACGCCGGGCACGCGGCGGTAGGCCATCGTGTGCTCCATGAACGACTCGTCGTCGCGCTTGGGGTAGTCCTCGCGGAAGTGCCCACCGCGGGACTCCCGCCGGTTGAGCGCCCCGACGACGACGGTCTCGGCGATGTCGAGCAGGAAGCCCAGCTCGATCGCCTCGATCAGGTCGGTGTTGAAGGCGCGGCCCTTGTCCTGGACCGACACCCGGGTGTAGCGCTCCTGCAGGACCTGGATGTCCTGGAACGCCTGCCGCAGCGACTCGGCGGTGCGGAAGACCTGCGCGTTGGCGTCCATCGTCTGCTGCAGCTCGCGCCGCACGTCGGACACCCGCTCGCCCTGGGGGCGGCCGCGCATCTGCTCGAGCTGGGCCACCACGGCGGCCTCGGGCTCCGGCGGCAGGTCGACCCAGGACGCCGTCGCGGCGTACTCGGCGGCCGAGATGCCGGCGCGCTTGCCGAACACGTTGATGTCCAGCAGCGAGTTCGTGCCGAGCCGGTTGGAGCCGTGCACGGACACGCAGGCGACCTCGCCGGCGGCGTACAGGCCGCGCACCACGTGGGTGGTGTCGCGGAGCACCTCGGCGTCGACGTTGGTCGGCACGCCGCCCATGGCGTAGTGCGCCGTCGGGTACACCGGCACGGGCTCCGTGTACGGCTCGATGCCGAGGTACGTGCGCGCGAACTCCGTGATGTCCGGGAGCTTGGCGTCGATGTGCGCGGGGTCGAGGTGGGTCAGGTCGAGCAGGACGTAGTCCTTGTTCGGCCCGGCGCCGCGGCCCTCGCGCACCTCGTTGGCCATCGACCGGGCGACGATGTCGCGCGGGGCGAGGTCCTTGATGGTGGGCGCGTACCGCTCCATGAACCGCTCGCCGTCGGCGTTGCGGAGGATGCCGCCCTCGCCGCGCGCCGCCTCGGAGAGCAGGATGCCGAGGCCCGCGAGGCCGGTCGGGTGGAACTGGAAGAACTCCATGTCCTCCAGCGGCAGCCCGCGGCGGTAGGCGAGGGCCATGCCGTCGCCGGTGAGGGTGTGCGCGTTCGACGTCGTCTTGTAGATCTTGCCGGCGCCGCCGGTGGCCAGGACGACGGACTTGGCGCGGAAGACGTGGATCTCGCCGGTGGCCAGCTCGTACGCGACGACGCCGGAGACGGCGACGTCCTCGCCGTCCGGCACCTCGCGCCCGGTGAGGTCGTGCGTGAGGATCAGGTCCAGCACGTAGAACTCGTTGAAGAACGCGACCTCGTTCTTCACGCACTGCTGGTACAGCGTCTGCAGGATCATGTGGCCCGTGCGGTCCGCGGCGTAGCAGGCCCGGCGCACGGCGGCCTCGCCGTGGTTGCGGGTGTGCCCGCCGAACCGGCGCTGGTCGATCCGGCCCTCGGGGGTGCGGTTGAACGGCAGGCCCATCCGCTCCAGGTCGAGCACCGCGTCGATGGCCTCGTTGGCCATGATCGTGGCGGCGTCCTGGTCGACGAGGTAGTCGCCGCCCTTGACGGTGTCGAAGGTGTGCCACTCGGGGTTGTCGTCCTCGACGTTGCCGAGCGCGGCGCACATGCCGCCCTGGGCCGCGCCGGTGTGCGAGCGGGTCGGGTAGAGCTTCGAGATGACCGCCGTGCGGGTGCGGACGGACGACTCGAGCGCGGCGCGCATCCCGGCGCCGCCGGCGCCGACGATGACGACGTCGAACTGGTGGGTCTGCATCGGGGTCGATGCCTCCAAAGACTTCAGGGGGGTGGGCGAGCGCTCAGGCGGTGCAGAAGGACGGCAGCAGGTCCGCCGGGCTGCCGGCGGGGCACGGGTCGAAGGTGAAGATCACCAGCGTGCCGAGCAGCACGACCACGACGAACGACACGTAGAGCGCCATCTTCAGCACCATCCGGGTGCTGTCGCGCTCGGCGTAGTCGTTGATGATCGTCCGCACGCCGTTGGTGCCGTGGATCATCGCGAGCCAGAGCATCAGCAGGTCCCAGACCTGCCAGAACGGGGACGCCCACTTGCCGGCGACGAAGCCGAAGTCGATCGCCGAGATGCCGTCGCCGGCGACCAGGTTCACGAACAGGTGGCCGAAGATCAGCACGAGCAGCACGACGCCGGACGCGCGCATGAACATCCAGCCGTAGAGCTCCCAGTTGCCGCGGGAGGTGCGGCGGCCGGGCCCGGCGGCGCGGGTGCGGGGGGCGGGAATGGTGGTCATCACTCGCCTCCGAAGACGTGCATCAGGTGGCGGGGCAGGAAGCCGGCCATCGTCACGACGAACAGCCCCAGCACCACCCAGAGCATCACGCGCTGGTAGCGGGCGCCCTTGGACCAGAAGTCGACCAGCATGATCCGGATGCCGTTGAAGGCGTGGAACACGATGGCGGCGACCAGGCCGGCCTCGCCGAGACCCATGATCGGGTTCTTGTACGTCCCGATCACGGCGTTGTACGCCTCGGGGGAGACCCGCACGAGCGACGTGTCGAGCACGTGCACGAGCAGGAAGAAGAAGATCAGCACACCGGTGATGCGGTGGGCGACCCAGGACCACATGCCTTCGCGGCCGCGGTACAGGGTGCCGCCGGGGATCCGCTTGGCCGTGGGGGCGGCGTCGCGCGGTTCGGTCGGCGCAGTGGGCACGGGAGGCCTCCTGGCGAGTTCGGGCGGGACTGCAGTGTCCGGTCAGATCACTGTAGTGATGGTGCGCCGTGACGCGGTCCGCAGCCGCATCGATCCGGGGTGATGTGACCAAGCGCACACAGGTTCCGGGACCCAGGTCCCAGGACGCCGGGACTCCCGACCGGTGCTCGACCGGCGGTGCGACCCCTTCGCTACGCTGCCCCGCATGTCGAGCCCCGCAGCCGCCGCGGCCCCCGCCGCCCCCGCGCCGATCCCCGGCTTCCACGCCGTCGTCCCCGCCGGCGGCGCGGGCACCCGCCTGTGGCCGCTGTCGCGGCAGGGCGCCCCCAAGTTCCTGCACGACCTGACCGGCACCGGCCGCACCCTGCTGCAGGGCACCGTGGACCGGCTGCTGCCGCTCACCGGCCCCGAGGGCGTGCTGGTGGTCACGGGCGTCCGGCACGCCGAGGCCGTCGCGGCCCAGCTGCCGGAGCTCGGCGCGGGCCAGGTCGTCGCCGAGCCGTCCCCGCGGGACTCGATGGCCGCCATCGGCCTGGCCGCGGCGGTGCTCGCCGAGCGGCACGGGCCGGAGGTCGTGCTCGGCTCGTTCGCCGCGGACCACGTGATCGACGACCTGGACCGCTTCTGGTCGGCCGTGACCGAGGGCGTCGCCGCCGCGCGCGCCGGCTACGTCGTCACGATCGGCATCGCCGCCACCGAGCCGTCGACCGCCTTCGGCTACATCCGCGCCGCGGGCGCCCTGGGCGTGCCGGACGCGCCGAGCGCCCGGCACGTCGCCGGGTTCACCGAGAAGCCGGACGCCGAGACCGCCGCCGCCTACCTCGCCACGGGCGACTACCGGTGGAACGCCGGGATGTTCCTGGTGCAGGCCGGCGTGCTGCTGGACCACCTCGCCGCCCAGCTGCCGCCGCTCGCCGCGGGGCTGCGCACCATCGCCGCCGCGTGGGACGACCCCGAGCGCCGGGACGCCGTGCTGGCCGAGGTGTGGCCCGGCCTGACCAAGATCGCGATCGACCACGCCATCGCCGAGCCGGTCGCCGCGGCGGGCGGCGTCGCCGTGGTGCCCGGGGACTTCACCTGGGACGACGTCGGCGACTTCGCCTCGCTCGGCGCGATGCTGCCGGCCCTCGGCGTGGACGGCGGCCGCACCCTCGGCGACGAGGCGCTCGTGCAGCGGATCGACGCCCCGGGCGCCCTCGTGGTGCCCGGCGACGGCCGCACGGTGACCGTCCTCGGCATCCCGGACGCCGTCGTGGTGGACACCGCCGACGCGCTGCTCGTCACGACCGCGGCGCACGCCCAGGCGGTCAAGGGCGCCGTCGACGGCTGGCGCTCGCGGGGTCGCGACGACCTGCTCTGAGGCGCCTGACCTGCGGCGACCTGCCCCGGACGGCGCGGACGGCTAGGGTCGGTCGGGTGATCGTCGACGCCTCCCGGGTGACCCAGCTCGTGTCCACCCTCCAGCCCGAGCTCGTCGAGATCCGCCGCGACATCCACGCCCACCCCGAGCTGGGCCGCACCGAGCAGCGCACCACCCGCCTGGTCGCCGACCGGCTCCGGCTGGCCGGCCTGAACCCCCGGCTGCTGCCCGGGACCGGGCTCGTGTGCGACCTCGGACCGACCACCGTCGAGACCGGGCGGCGCCGGATCGCGCTGCGGGCCGACATGGACGCGCTGCCCGTGCAGGAGACCACCGGCCTGCCGTACGCCTCCACGGTGCACGGCGTCGCGCACGCCTGCGGGCACGACGTGCACACCACCGCCGTGCTGGGCGCCGGCCTGGTGCTGGCCGAGCTGCACGAGGCGGGCGCGCTGCCGACCGGCGTGCGGCTGGTGTTCCAGCCCGCCGAGGAGGTGCAGCCCGGCGGCGCCCTGGACGTGATCGCCGCGGGCGGCCTGGACGGCGTCGGCCGGATCTTCGCCGTGCACTGCGACCCGAAGGTGGACGCGGGCCGGATCGGCTCCCGGATCGGACCGATCACCTCGGCCTCGGACGAGGTGACGGTCGTGCTGACCGGGCCCGGCGGGCACACCTCCCGCCCGCACCTGACCGGGGACGTCGTCTACGCGCTCGGCCAGGTCATCACGCAGGTGCCCGCGGTGCTGGGCCGGCGGCTCGACCCGCGCTCCGGCGTGAACCTCACCTGGGGCGCCGTGCAGGCGGGCCAGGCGCACAACGCGATCCCGGCGACGGGCTCGGTGCGCGGCACGCTGCGCTGCCTGGACGTGCGGGCGTGGGAGCGGGCGTCGCAGGTGTTCCACGACGCGGTGGAGCAGGTCGTCGCGCCGTACGGCGTCGAGGTCGAGGTCCGGCACCTGCGCGGGGTGCCCCCCGTGGAGAACGAGGAGCGCGCGGTCGCGGTGCTCGAGGCCGCGGCGCGCGACGTGCTCGGCGAGGAGGCCGTGCAGCTGACCGAGCAGTCGCTCGGCGGCGAGGACTTCGCCTGGTACCTGACGAAGGTGCCCGGGGCGATGGCCCGGCTCGGCACCCGGACGCCCGGCGGGCACACCTACGACATCCACCAGGGCGACCTGGTGGTGGACGAGTCGGCGATCGCGCACGGGGCGGCGCTGCTCGCCCGCGCGGCCCTGCGGGCCGGCGCCGCGCCCGCCTGAGCCCCCCGACCGGGCCGCGGGCCGGCCGGCGAGGGGGGTCGCCCGCCCGGCACCCGGGTGAGGACGCTGCGCCGCCCGGGTGACCCGCCACCCGGACGAATGTTCCAAGTGAGTAACGAAGGCTCCCGGCGACCCCCCGGTAACACTCCGGACACCTGGCCCTGGCTAGGGTTCGTGGCGAACACCGGACGGACCCGGCAGCGGGGGCGCGCAACGGGGCGCGCACCGCGGCCGGGACACCCGGACCGGTCGACGACGAGAAGCAGGAGTGTCGCGTGAAGAAGATCATCCGAGTGGCCGCCCTGAGCGGGGCCGTCGCGCTCGCCCTCGCCGCCTGCGGCAGCGCGCCGGAGGAGTCCGACGAGACCGCCGGCGCCGGTGCCGGCGGCTCCGACTTCAAGGCCTGCATGGTCTCCGACTCGGGCGGCTTCGAGGACAAGTCCTTCAACCAGTCCGGTGCCGAGGGCCTGCAGCGCGCCGAGGACGAGCTCGGCATCGAGGCCGTCACGGTCGAGTCGGCCGCCGAGACCGACTTCACCCCGAACGTCGAGGCCCTGGTCTCCCAGGACTGCAACCTCGTCATCGGCGTCGGCTTCCTGCTCGCGGACGCGCTGACCGCGGCGGCCGAGGCGAACCCCGACGTCGAGTTCGCGCTGATCGACTCCGGCTTCAACGCCGAGGGCCTGGAGAACGCCAAGCCGCTGCTGTTCAACACGCAGGAGGCCGCGTACCTGGCCGGCTACGTCGCCGCCGGCACGTCGACCACGGGCACCGTCGCCACCTTCGGCGGCATCCAGCTCCCGTCCGTGTCGATCTTCATGGACGGCTTCGTCGACGGCGTCGCGAAGTACAACGAGGACAACGGCGCGGACGTCAAGGTCCTCGGCTGGGACAAGGAGGCCCAGACGGGCTCCTTCACCGGTGACTTCGAGAACCAGACCAACGGCCAGAACATCGCCAAGGGCTTCATCGACCAGGGCGCGGACGTCATCATGCCGGTCGCCGGCCCGGTCGGCCTGGGTGCCGCCGCCGCCGCGCAGCAGGCCGGCGACGTCGCGATCGTCGGCGTCGACGCCGACTGGTTCGAGACCTCGCCCGACTACTCCTCCATCGTCCTGACCTCGGTCATGAAGGAGATCGGCCAGGCGGTGTTCGACACCGTGCAGGAGGCCTCCGAGGGCAACTTCACCTCCGAGCCGTACGTCGGCACGCTGGAGAACGAGGGCATCGGCATCGCCCCGTTCCACGACTACGACGAGAAGGTCCCCGCCGAGGTGAAGACCGCGGTCGAGGAGCTCGCCGCGCAGATCACCTCCGGTGAGCTGGTCGTGGAGTCCCCGAGCCAGAACTGACGCACCGCACCACGGTGGCCCGGGCAGCGTGCCTGCCCGGGCCACCGGTGCGTCTCGACCCGTGCACCCGGGACCCGCGGCTGTGTCGGGCCGCCTGGATTGCCCTAGTGTGCGCACGACGACCGACCGAAGGAGCAGGCCCACGTGAAGCTGGAGCTGCGCGGGATCACCAAGCGTTTCGGCGCGCTGGTGGCGAACGACCACATCGACCTCGTGGTCGAGCCCGGCGAGGTCCACGCCCTGCTGGGCGAGAACGGCGCCGGCAAGAGCACGCTGATGAACGTGCTCTACGGGTTCTACGACCCGGACGACGGCGAGATCCTCGTCGACGGCAGGCCGGTGGCCTTCGCCGGCCCCGGCGACGCGATGGCCGCGGGCATCGGCATGGTGCACCAGCACTTCATGCTCGTGCCGGTGTTCACCGTGGCCGAGAACGTCGTGCTGGGCTACGAGCCCGTCAAGGGCGGCGGCCTGATCGACCTCGCCGAGGCGCGGCGCCGCGTCAAGGAGATCTCCGACCGGTTCGGGTTCGACGTCGACCCCGACGCGCTGGTCGAGGACCTGCCGGTCGGCGCCCAGCAGCGCGTCGAGATCATCAAGGCGCTGTCGCGGGACGCGAAGGTGCTGATCCTCGACGAGCCCACCGCGGTGCTGACCCCGCAGGAGACCGACGAGCTGATCGCGATCATGCGCCAGCTCAAGGCCGCGGGCACCTCCATCGTCTTCATCACCCACAAGCTCCGCGAGGTCCGCGCCGTCGCGGACCGGATCACGGTGATCCGCCGCGGCAAGGTCGTCGGCTCCGCGTGGCCGGACGCCGCCGAGACCGAGCTCGCCTCGCTGATGGTCGGCCGCTCGGTGTCCCTCGGGGTCGACCGCGCGCCCGCGCAGCCGGGCGAGGTCGCCCTGCAGGTGCGGAACCTGTCCGTGCTGGACGAGGCCGGCGTCCGCCAGCTCGACGACGTGTCCTTCGACGTCGCGCGCGGCGAGATCGTCGCGGTGGCCGGCGTCCAGGGCAACGGCCAGACCGAGCTCACCGAGGTCATCCTCGGCCTGCAGCAGCCGGTCGCCGGGTCGGTGGTGCTCGACGGCACCGAGCTCGTCGGGCGCACCGTCCGGCAGGTGCTCGACGCGGGCGTCGGCTTCGTGCCCGAGGACCGCACCGAGGACGGCGTGGTCGCCGACTTCTCCGTCGCCGAGAACCTGATCCTCGACCTGTTCGACCGCCAGCCGTTCGCCCGCGGCGTCGCGCTGGACCCGCGGAAGGTCCGGGAGAACGCCGAGCGCCGGACCGTCGAGTTCGACGTCCGCACGCCGTCCGTCGACGCGCACGCCGGCACGCTGTCCGGCGGCAACCAGCAGAAGGTCGTGCTGGCCCGCGAGATGTCCCGCCCGCTGCGGCTGTTCATCGCCTCGC
>JAPSIJ010000558.1 GCA_031178805.1 Cellulomonas sp.
AGCCGGGTGGTGGACGCCGGGACGCCGGTCCAGCCGACCACCAGCCGCATCGACCGCGGGGTGGGCAGCCGGCGCACGGCCAGGCCGGGCCAGTCGGTGGCCAGCAGGTCCGTGAGCGGCCGGGCGGACCCGGCGGAGTCGGCCTCGGCGAGGGCGGTCCGCAGCCAGTCGCGGTCCAGCGCGGCGTACCGGATCCACCCGCCGTACAGGCTGGCGGCGACGTCCCCGCCCGAGCCCATCGGGTTCACCTGCACGGTCGCCAGCAGGGCGAGCTCCAGCAGCTGCAGGGTGGGCAGGCCCAGCTCGTAGAACCGGTCCAGCGCCCGCACCGTGGCGGCCGTCACCGCGGCGGACGAGCCCAGCCCGAACTTCCGGCCGGACTGGTCGTCCAGCTCGCTGGAGATGGTGATGTCGTAGAAGCCGAGGGTCCGGCCCTGCTCGGCGGCGAACCGCTCCACGACGTCGATCGCGGCCAGCACGTAGTCGAACGGGCGGCTGTCGTGGTCGAGGACGACCCGGTCGCCGCGGCGGCGCCACACGACCGGCAGCCGGCCGTACTGGTCGGACGCGATGGACCCGGCGCCCTCCGCGCGGGCCAGCCGGACGGTGACGTGCCGGTCCACGGCGACCAGCACCGCGGGGTACCCGGCCTCGACGACGGCGTACTCGCCGGCGACGAACAGCTTGCCCGGGGCGCAGACCTCGATCACGCGGCGCCACCGCCCGCCGTCACGCGCAGGTCCGGGCCGGGGCGGGCGGTGACCACTCGGCGCGCCTCGCCGCCGTCGGCGCCGCGGGCCAGCGAGGTGGCGACGACGTCCAGGTCGGACCCGGCGCAGAGCACCTTGACGTTGGGTCCGGCGTCGATGGTCGCCCAGCAGGGCAGCCCGGACGCGCGCAGCGCCTGCACCTCGTCCAGCACCGCCACGGTGTGCGCCGTCCAGTACCGGACCGGCGGCCGGGCCGCGAGCATCGTCGCGTGCATCCGCAGGGCGTTGGACTCGGCGAGCTCGCCGAGGGTGGCCAGGTCGCCCGCGGCGACGGCGTCGAGCATCAGCGCGACGTCGCGCTCGGTCGCCTCGGTCCAGGCCGGGAAGTACGGGGAGGTCTCGACCGTGCGGCGCATCGCGACGCGGCTCGACACGGACTTCTCCCCGGCGTCCAGCACGACCACGGCCATCGCCGGGTCCAGCGGGCCGCCGGCCTCGCCGCCGGGCACGGGCTCGGCGAAGGAGGAGGCGTCGTCGGTGCCGGCGTGCCAGACCACCAGGCCGCCGAACACCGAGCGCGCCGCCGAGCCGGACCCGCGGCGGGCCAGGCGGGACAGGGCGCGCGGGTCGAGGTCGAGGCCGTAGGCGGCCGCGGCGGCGCCGGCGAGCGCGGCGAACCCGCTCGCGGAGGACGCCAGGCCGGCGCCGGTGGGGACCGTGGACGCCGAGGTGACGGTCGCGCGGGCGGTGGAGCCGGCGCGCTCGCGGACCAGGTCGAGGAACCGGCTGACCCGGCCGAGCTCGCCCTCGGACATCGGCCGGCCGTCGATGGTGCCGGTGTCGGCCTCGGCGCCCACCGTGACCGTCGTGGTCGCGTGGAACGCGTCCAGGGTGAGCGACAGGCTGGAGGTCGCGGGGAGCGCCAGGGTCTCGTCGCGCTTGCCCCAGTACTTGGCGAGGGCGATGTTCGCGTGGGCGACGGCGGTCGCGGAGTTCGTCATCCGAGGGGCACCTGGGCGGAGGGGGCGGGTCGCCGCACGTCGGTCCGGTGCAGCCAGGTGCGCGCCGCGCCCGCGCGGCGCAGGGCAGCGGCGATCGTACCAGCGGAGGTCGCGTCGGCGGCGAGCGCCAGCATGCATCCGCCCTGGCCACCGCCGGTGAGCTTGGCGCCCAGCGCGCCCGCCGCGAGGGCCGAGCCGACGAGCCGGTCGAGCTCGGGGGAGGAGACGCCGAGCTCGGCGAGCGCCCCGTGCGCGCGGGTCATCCGG
>JAPSIJ010000559.1 GCA_031178805.1 Cellulomonas sp.
CCCACCCGGGCCTGGGCGTGCTGCTGTTCTCGCAGTACGTCGAGACCCGGTACGCCGCCCAGCTGTTCGGCGGCGACGCCCGCGGCGTCGGCTACCTGCTCAAGGACCGGGTCGCGGACGTCGGCGACTTCCTGGACGCCCTGGAGCGGATCGCCGCCGGCCGCACCGTCCTCGACCCCGAGGTGGTCACCCAGCTGATGGGCGCCGCCCGCGTCGACCCCGGCGTCGGGCGGCTCACCCCGCGCGAGTCCGAGGTCCTGGAGCTGATGGCGCAGGGGCGGTCCAACGGGGCGATCGCCGAGGCGCTGTTCCTGTCCTACGGCGCCGTGGAGAAGCACGTGACGGCCATCTTCGGCAAGCTCGGCCTGGCCCCGGACGCCGGCGACCACCGCCGGGTCCTCGCCGTCCTCCGCTACCTCCACCTCCAGGACTGACACTCCTTCCCGTTCCGGCCGCGCCCTGCCCACCACGGCGCACGAGACGCGCCGAGGGCGCACGAGAGCTCTTGCGCCGTCGCGGTGTCTCGGCCGCCGTCGGGGATGTCGCGCCCCCCACGGGCCACCCGGCGCCCCGCCCCCGCACCCGCCGCAGCACGGCTGACCCGCGCGCGACCTCCCCGCACGGGCGCACGCGACACCACGAGGGCGCACGAGTTCTCCTGCGCCCTCGTGGTGTCTCGTGCGCCGCCGGCGTGGCGGGGCGCGCAGGCGGGGCGGGGGACAGCCCCCGGGTGGGGTCGGGTGGGCCACCCGTGCACAGCGGGGGCCAGGCCCGTTCTGACCTGCGGCGATGCTCGACAGGCTGGTGCTGCGCCCGATCGCCGGGTGCCCGCGCCCCGCCGCGCGGCCTCCGTCCCGGAGCGTCGTCATGTCGACCGTCCTGCCCCCGCCGCCGCGCACCCGCGCGACCGGCCCCGCCGTCCCCCAGCACCGCGTCCCCGCACCGGCGCCCGCGCCCGCCCCGGCCGCCCCGGCCGCGCCCACCCCGGCGACCCCGGGCCGGTCGCGGCGGGACCCGTTCGTCGACGGCGTCCGCGCGGTCGGCACGATCCTCGTCGTCGCGCTGCACTGGCTGATGGTCGAGGCCACCTGGGACGGCCGGGAGCTCGTGGTGGGCAACGCGCTGGCGCACGGCTCGGCGTGGCTGCTCACCTGGCTGCAGCCGCTGCCGCTGCTGTTCTTCGCGGCCGGTGCCGCGGCCCGGTACGACCGGGTGCGGCACCCGGACCAGCCGGGCTGGCGGTTCGCCGGGGTGCGGCTGCTGCGGATGGCGCGCCCCGTGGCCGTGTTCGCGGGCGTCTGGGCGGTGCTGGTGGCCGCGCTGCCGCGGCTGGGCGTCCCGGAGGCGGCGGTGGAGCGGGTGGCGCGGATCGTGCCGCAGCCGCTGTGGTTCCTGGCCGTGCAGGTCGCGCTGCTGGCGCTGACGCCGCTGCTGCTGGCGGCGCTGCGCCGGTGGGGCGGGCTGCGGGTGCTGGCCGTCGCGGCGGCGCTGCCCCTGGTGGTGGACCTGCTGCGGTTCTCCGACGAGGTGGCGTTCCCCGGGGCGCCGAACGTGCTGCTGGTGTGGGCGGTGCCGTTCCTCGGCGGGCTGCTCTACGCCGACCGCCGGGTGGTGCCCGCGGCGGCGCGGCCGGCCGACCCGGTCCCGGAGCGGACCGTCCTGGCCCTGCTGGCGGCCGGCGGGCTGGGCGCGCTGGTGCTGCTGCTCGCCACCGGCCCGTACCCGGTGTCGCTGATCGGCATGCCCGGCGACGCGCTGTCGAACCTCGCCCCGCCGACCGCGCCGGTGGTGGCGTTCGCCGTCGCGCAGGTGGCCGGGGCGCTGCTGCTGCGGGACCGCGTGGCGGCGTGGGCCGGGCGCTCGGGGCTGGTGCGCTGGGTCGGTGCGCGGTCGATGGGGCTGTACCTGTGGCACCTGACGGCGATGTTCGCGGTGGCCGGGGTGGTGCTGCTCGGCGTCGGGCAGCACCTGCCCGAC
>JAPSIJ010000078.1 GCA_031178805.1 Cellulomonas sp.
CGGCGACCACCGACAGGCCGCGCCGGACGGTCAGCGGGCGGGCGGCGGCGGGGTACGGTCGTCGTACCGCTCGACGACCTCGCGGTGCGTCGTGTTGGCGCGCTGGCTGTTCATCACGAGCGCGAGGACGAGCGCGAGCGCCCCGGCGCCCATGCAGATGTAGCCGATCATCGTCAGGTCCACGCCGGCCAGGTTGTCGCTGACGCCGAACGCGAGGATCGCGCCGATCACGATGAGGGCGATGCCGCCGCCGATGCCCATGGTGGGACTCCTTCCGCCCGGGCGAGGCACCCGGTGCTGGGCCCACTCTGGCGGCGGTCCCCGGATCGCGCGCGCCGAGGGCGCCCCGCGGGCCGGGAGTCACCCGCTCCGGTGAACCCACCGGTCGGTTGCGCAACTGTCCCGTTGCACAACCGACGCGGCACGACCGGGCGGCACCACCGAGGGCGGCACGACCGAGGGGGCACGCGAGCCGCGCGTGCCCCCTCGCGCCGCCGGTCTCAGCCGAGCACCTCCGGCAGCGGCGGCAGGTCGTCGCCGCTGCGGCCGAGCACGTGCTCCGCGAGGAACGCCTCGACCACCTGGTACCAGACCTTCGCGTGCTGCGGGGCGAGCACCCAGTGGTTCTCGTCCGGGAAGTACAGGAACCGGTGCGGCGTGCGGCCGTCCTCGTCGGCGGGCAGGCCGGAGCGGGACAGCAGCTCGTACCAGAGCCGCAGGCCCTCGCCGATCGGGACGCGGTAGTCCTTGTCGCCGTGCACCACCAGCATCGGGGTGACGATCCGCTCCACCGACCGGTGCGGGGAGTGCTCGGCCGCCATCTCCGGCGTCATCTCCCGCTCCCAGTAGAAGGCGTCGTCCGTGGTCGGCCCGAACTGGTCGAGCGCCCACAGGCTCGCGTGGGTGACCACGGCGCGGAACCGGTCGGTGTGGCCGGCGACCCAGTTGGCCATGTACCCGCCGAACGAGCCGCCCATCGCGCCGGTCCGCGTCTCGTCGACGTCCGGCCGCGCGACGGCCGCGTCGGTGGCCGCCATCAGGTCCGTGTACGGCGCGGCGCCCCAGGCGCCCCAGCCGCGCTGCACGAAGTCCTGGCCGTAGCCGGTGGACAGCGCGGGGTCGGGCAGCAGCACCGCATAGCCCCGGGCCGCCATGATCCACGGGTTCCACCGCCAGGACCACGCGTTCCACGAGCCCAGCGGCCCGCCGTGGATCCACAGCAGGAGCGGCGCCGGGTCCGCCGCGGACGCGCCCTCGGGGAGCACCAGCCAGGACCGGACCTCGACGCCGTCCTCGGCGGTCGCCGACACCTCGGTCAGCGTGCCCGGCAGCGCCGGCAGCGGCGCGGGGGCGGGCAGGGCGACGGCCTCGACGGGCGTCCCGGACGCGAGCGCGGCGGCGAGGTCGACCCGCACCGGGTGCGCCGGCGCCGCGTAGGAGGTGCGCATCGCGTAGAGGGTCCCGCCGTCGGGGCTGACCCGCAGGTCGGTCAGCACGGCGTCGTCGGCGGTGACCCGCGTGACGGCGTCGGTGGCCAGGTCCACGTGGAACACCGGGCCGCGGCCGAGGTCGTCCGCCCCCACCAGCAGGCCCGCCCCGTCCCGGGTCCACGCGATCTCGTGCGGCCAGCGGTCCCAGTCCGCGGCGACCCGGCGGGGCGCGGCGTCGCCCTCGAGCCCGGCCACCCAGAGCTGCACCTGCGGCGCGGCGGCGGGCGTGCTGCGGGTCTGGCGGGCGTAGGCCACCCGGCGGGAGTCGGGCGAGACGACGGGGGCGAACACGTCGGCGTCCGGGTCGGCGACCAGCACGCGGCGCTCGCCCGTGGCCACGTCGACGGCCACCAGCTGCTCGCGCTGCCCGCCGCGGGCCTCCGGGCGGATCCACTGCGTCACGACCGTGCGGCCGTCCGGGGACAGCACCGCGTCCTGGTGCAGCAGCGCCGTGCCGGCGTCGGGCGCGAGGTCGCGCAGCGCGAGCCGCGGGGCGGCGGCGCCGGCCTCCGCGGTGCCCGCGACGTCGCCGAGGTCGGCGGCGAACAGGTGCGGGGTCGCCGGGCCGAGGTCGTGGTCCCAGTACCGCACCGGGTAGCCCGTGTGCAGGACCGCCGAGACCTTCGCGTCCTTCCGCGCGCCGATCAGCCGCTCGTCGTCGGCGTCGTCCGCGGCGCTCGGCAGCACGTCGGAGGCGACGACCACGACGGGCGCGTCCTGCGCGACGACGACGCCGTCGATCCCGGCGCGGCGCGCCGCCACGACGCGCGCCTCGGCGCCGTCCGCGGGCAGCAGCCACAGCGCGGCCGGGGCGTCGTCGTCGGGCTCGGCGTCCGCGTCGGGGCGGCGGGAGGTGAACAGCAGGTCGCCGGTCGAGGCGAACCGCGCGGCCGACTCGCCCTTCGCCGAGCGGGTCAGCCGGCGGGCCGGGCGCTCGCCGGCCGGGTCGACCTCCCACAGGGCGGTGACGTACCGGGTCCGCTTCGCGTCGAGGGTCGACACGGCGGTGACGAGCCGCGTGCCGTCCGGGGACAGCGCGAGGCCCGACATCCGGGGCAGGGCGACGTAGGCGTCGAGGTCGTGGAAGGGCGTGGGCGGCGGGGTGGGCTCGCTGGCGGCGTCAGTCACCCCGCCGTCCTATCACGGACGGGGTCGCTCGTCGGCCCGGTCCGGCCCGGTCCGCTCCGCCTCGGCCCGGGCGCCGCCGTCCCGCGCGGCCAGCCGGGCGAGCATCGCGTTGTAGTCGTCCATCTCGGTGTCCCCGTCGCGCGCGACCTTCCGGTCCCGGCGCTTCGCGGTGCGCTCGTCGTCGCGCGACCACGCCAGGGCCACCCCGACGGCCAGCGCCAGCGTCGGCAGCTCGCCGATGCCCCACGCGACGCCGCCGCCGCGCTGCTGGTCCTCGATGGCGCTCGGGCCCCACTCCCGGCCGAGCAGGCCGAACCAGTCGGGCACCAGCAGGACGTCGCCGCTCGTGAGGGCGACGCCGAAGAACGCGTGGAACGCCATCGTCGCGAACAGCAGCAGCAGCCGCTGCGGGTACCCCGGCCGCGTCGGGCCCGGGTCGATGCCGACGAGCGCGTTGACGAACAGGTACCCGGCCAGCGAGAAGTGCACCACCATCGCGTAGTGCCCGACGCCGGAGGTCAGGGCCCAGCGGAACACGTCGGTGTAGTAGAAGACGATCATCGACCCGGCGAAGTTCACCGCGGCCACCAGCGGGTGCGCGAAGAACCGGCCCCACCGGCTGTGCACCAGCAGCAGCAGCCACTCGCGGGGCCCGCGGGAGGTGTCCGGGCCGAGCCGCCCGGCCGTCGAGCGGGTCGCCCGGGACGGGAGCGCCCGCAGCGCGAGCGTCACCGGCGCCGACAGCGCCAGCAGCACCGGCACGACCATCGCCAGGATCATGTGCTCGACCATGTGCGCGCTGAA
Source organism: Cellulomonas sp. (assembly GCA_031178805.1). Classification (GTDB taxonomy): domain Bacteria; phylum Actinomycetota; class Actinomycetes; order Actinomycetales; family Cellulomonadaceae; genus Cellulomonas. Next base: position 3,423 of record JAPSIJ010000078.1, read on the forward strand.
CAGCACGTGGCCGTACATGGCGGGACCGCCGGACGTGGTCCAGAAGAACAGCACCATGCCGGCGACCCAGGAGGCCGTGCGGGGCCAGGGCCACGCGTCGCCGCGCCTGCGCAGCCGCAGCACCCAGCGCACGTACACGACCAGGCCCGCGACCGCGGCCGACGCGAGCAGCACGTCCCAGCGCCACTGGGTGATCCAGCTCAGCGTCGTGGGCTCGGGGGGCAGCGGGTGCCCGGTGACGATCTCCGCGGGCGTGGGGTCCGCGATCGGCTCGTCCGGCACGGGCGGCGGCGACGAGCCGAGCGCGACGGCGACGCCGGAGACGGCGCCCATCACGGTGAGCTCGACCAGCAGCAGCCGCCAGAACAGCCAGGTGGCGGGCGCGCGCTCGTCGCCGCGGAGGCGGGCGACCACCCGGCGGCGGTGGGCGAGCCCGAGCAGCCCGAGGACGCCGAACAGCGCGATCTTCACGAGCAGCAGCACCCCGTACCGGGTGCCGAGGTCGGACCAGTCCCCGAGCCGGATCACCGAGTTCACCGTCCCGGAGACCGCGACGGCGGCGAAGCACCAGGCGGCGACGACCGAGAACCGCGCGACCGCCGGCGCCAGGTCGGCGCCGAGCCGCGGGGCGAGCGGCGACAGGGCCAGCAGCGTGCCGATCCACACCGCCGCGCCGATCAGGTGCAGGAACATGGACGACGTCGCGAGGTCGTGGCTGGCCGCGCCGGCGGCGTGCCCGGTCTGGGCCGCCTGCCACAGGGCGACGACCACCACGACGGACGTGCCGACCGCGCCGACCGGCGACGTCGTCATCAGGGCCAGGGCCGTGACCACGGCGGCGGCGACCGCGACGAACAGCAGCACCCGGCCGAGCTCGAACGTCGTGACGAACTGCCCCAGCTCGCCGCCGAACGCCGGGTCCGTCAGCGGCAGGCCCGCGACGTTGGCGTAGGTGAGGACGAGCTCGACGACCGCGGCGAGCGTCCACACCGCCGCGGCGACCGCCGTGACGCCCGACGCGGTGCGCACCACGGTGCCGTCCTGGCGGCGCACGAGCACCGTGACGAGCAGCAGCAGGCCGCCGAGCGTCGCGGAGGCGGCGAGCTCGGACGCGGTGGAGGCGACCGGCAGGCCCCAGCGGACGAGCGCGCCGGGGTCCCGGAGCGCCGTCGGCGCGGCGGCGCCGGTGAACGCGATGCCCGCGAGCACCGCCGCGAGCGCCGCGACGGCCAGCGCGGCGAGCCGCAGCCAGCCGGGACCGGTGCCCCGGTCGGCGGTGGCGGCCGGGCGCGGGCCGGCGGGCGCGGCGACGGCGGGGGCCATCAGTTCTCCGTCCGGGCGTCCTTCGGGCGGCGCCGCTCGCGCACGACGAACACGGCGACCGCCGCGGCGGCGAGCACGGCGACCGCGATCGCGGCGACCACGCCGGCGGCGATGCCGGACTCCTCGTCCTCGGCGAGCTCCTGCTGCGCGGAGAGCGTGGCCTCCGGCGACGGCTCGACGGCCTGGGTGGTCATGGTGGGCTCGGGCGACTCCGCCGGCGCGCCGGTCGGTGCGGCCGCGGCGTCCCCGGCGGGAGCGGCACCCTCGGTGGCGGTGAACGCGAGCTCGCCGGACAGCGGGTGGCCGTCCGCCGACGTCACGCGCCACTGCACGGCGTACGCGCCGGCGGGCAGGTCCGCGGCGAGCGCCTGGCTCACGGTGTTGTCCACGAGCTCGGCCGTGCCGGTGCTCACCGTGGCGCCGTCCGGGCCGGTCACCACGATCTCCGTGCCGAGCGCCTGGGCCGGCTGGTCGAACGTCAGGGTGATCCGCTCCGGCGGGGCCGCGACGGTCGAGCCGTCCGCCGGGTCGGTGCCGAGCAGCGCGTTGTGCGCGTCGGCACGGCCGGCGGTGGCCAGCACGGCCGCGAGCGCCAGCAGCAGCGCCACGAGCACGGCGGCGGCGCGGCCCGCCGGGGCGGGGGCGGCGACCGCGCGGGCGCGGGACGCGGGGCGGACGGGCACGGGTCCGACCTCGGGGGCGGCGGGGCGCTCGGGAGACATCACCTCCCCATCATCTCCCGCTGCGGGGGCGCACCGCCCCCGGGGTGGCCGGGATCACCCACGGCGGCCGCCGGCGGACCGGGCCTGTGGACAACCGCCGGAGGGGCCTCGGCCGCTCCTAGGGTCGACGTGTGCCCACCCCGATGCTCGCCGACCTCGACCCGGACCAGCGTCCGCGCGAGCGGATGCTGCGGCTGGGCGCCGACGCGCTGTCCGACGTGGAGCTCGTCGCGCTGCTCCTCGGGTCGGGGCGGCGCGGGTCCAGCGCGCTCGACACCGCCCGCGACCTGCTCGCCGCGCACGGCGGGCTGACCGGGCTGGCGCACGCCGACCCGGCGGCGCTGCTGCGGAGCCCCGGGGTGGGCCCGGCCAAGGCCACCCGCGTGGTCGCGGGCCTGGCGCTCGCCCGGCGGTTCGGCACCTCCACCGACCGGCGGCAGACCGTGCGCACCCCGGCCGACGTCGCCCGGGTCGCCGCGCCGCTGCTGCCCGGCCCCGCGGACGGCCGGGTCGTCGCCGTCGCGGGCGACCGCGCCGCACGGCTGCTCGGCGCGGTGGTGGTCCCCGGCGTGCTCGCGCACGCCGACCCGTTCCCGGTGCGCGAGGTGCTCGCCGAGGCGCTCCGGCGCGGCGCCGTCACGCTGGCGCTCGCGCACCGGCACGACCCCGAGACGCCGGACCCCGTCCCGGCGGACCGCGCGGCGACCGCCGCCGTCGCCCGGGCCGCGGCGCACTGCGGCCTGCGCCTGCTCGACCACGTCGTGCTGGTGGGCGGCACCTGGACGGGCGTCGGGGAGGACGGCCCGGCCGGGGCAGGATGGACGTCGTGACCGACCCCCGCCTGATCCGGATCGCCGCCGCCGTCATCGTCGACCCCCACGGGCGGTGGCTGCTCGTGCGCAAGCGCGGCACCACCGCCTTCATGCAGGCCGGCGGCAAGATCGAGCCCGACGAGACGCCCCGGGACGCCGTGCTCCGGGAGGTCGGCGAGGAGCTCGCCGTCGTCGTCCAGCCGGAGCAGGTGCGCGCCCTCGGCCGCCGGGACGCCGCGGCCGCGAACGAGCCGGGGCACCACCTCGAGGCGCACGTGTTCGCGGTCGACGGCGTCACGGGCGTGGTCGCGACCGCGGAGATCGCCGAGGCCGTGTGGGTCACCCCCGCCGAGGCCGCGCGGCTGCCGCTGGCGCCGCTCACCGTGGACCTGCTCCGCGAGGCGGAGGCGGAGGCGGCGGCTCCGGCGCCGGTCGAGGGGCGCCGACCCGTCAGCAGCCAGGATCCCGACGTGCCGCAGCCGTCCGGCACCGAACCAGGGCGGTAGGTCCCTCCCGCCCCTCGGTCGGCGACGATCCACCGGTGCCACCCCCGGTGTTTCGTACTACATTGGGTGTCGTACGAAGGTCGCGGAGGTCACGTGCGCGTCCAGGTCCATCCGCGGGTCCATGAGAAGCGACCCGAGGTCGAGCCGGACGACGTGGAGGCGGCGTTCGTCTCCACGGTGGCCAAAGCGCCTCGGCTCGATACCAGACCTGTGCAGTGGGTGGGCGTCGGACTCGACGGGAAGAACCGCCTGCTGGAGTACGTGGCGATCGAGACCGGGCGGGACGAGTGGCTCATCTTCCACGCGATGCCGGCCACGACGAAGGTCCTGCTCGAGATCGGACTCAAGAGGAGGTAGCAGGTGGAGACCTACACCAGTGCCGACGGCACCACCTTCACCAGCGCGGAGCTCGAGCAGTGGGCGCGTGAGGCCGAGGCCGGCTTCCCGCAGGCCGAGTTCGGGCCTGCGACGCCCGGGCGCCCCGTCAGCGTGGGCGAGGACGCTCGGCCGCTGACCTTCCGCCTCGACGCGAGGCGCCGCGCCAAGCTCGTCGCCCTCGCGGCCCAGCAGCACAAGAACGTCTCGCAGGTCCTCCGCGACCTCATCGACGCGGTCTAGGGCCGCCGGCGTGCCGATCCCGGCGCGCGGCCTAAGGTCGGGGGCATGGCCCGATCCATCGCGACGAACCGCACCGTCGACCTGCCCGAGCTGCTCGACTTCGTCCGCCCGCGCCACCACCTGCTCCTGGTGACCACCCGCGCCGACGGCCGACCGCAGGTGTCGCCGGTGAGCGGCGGCGTCGACGAGCAGGGCCGCATCGTCATCTCCACCTACCCCGGCCGCGCCAAGACGGTGAACGCCGAGCGCGACCCCCGGGTGTCGGTGTGCGTGCTGTCGGACGAGTGGAACGACGCCTGGGTGCAGGTCGACGGTGACGCCGAGGTGCTGCACATGCCCGAGGCCGAGGACGCGCTGGTCGACTACTACCGGTGCATCGCCGGCGAGCACCCGGACTGGGACGAGTACCGCGCCGCCATGCGGGTGCAGGGCAAGAGCCTGATCCGGGTCACCCCGACGCGCTGGGGCCCGATCGCCACGGGCGGCTTCCCCGCGGACGTCGCGGCGCGCCTGGACGGCTGAGCCGCCCGGCGCCCCCGCCGCCCGGGCGTCAGCCCCAGACCAGCGCCTGCGCCGGGTCCTCCAGCACGGCGGCGACGTCGGCGAGCACCATCGACCCGAGCGCGCCGTCCACCAGGCGGTGGTCGACGCTGAGGGCGAGCTGCGTGACGTGCCGGATCTTGATCTTGCCCTTGTGCACCCACGGCTGCTCGCGGATCGCGCCGAACGCGAGGATCGCGGCCTCGCCGGGGTTGAGGATCGGCGTGCCGGTGTCGATGCCGAACACCCCGACGTTGGTGATCGTGATCGTGCCGTCGGACATGTCCCGCGGGGTGACCTTGCCGGCGCGCGCGGTCGCGGTGAGCGACGCGAGGCCCTCGGCGAGCTCGTGCAGGCCGAGCCGGTGGGCGTCCTTGATGTTGGGCACCACGAGGCCGCGGGGCGTGGCCGCCGCGATGCCGAGGTTCACGTAGTGCTTGTAGACGATCTCCTGCGCGGCCTCGTCCCAGGACGCGTTGACGTCGGGGTGGCGGCGCACGGCGAGCAGCAGCGCCTTCGCGGCGATCAGCAGCGGGGTGACCCGGACGTCGGCGAACTCGCGGTCCTGGCGCAGCTTGGCGACGAGCTTCATGGTGCGGGTGACGTCGACCGTCTGGAACACCGTGACGTGCGGCGCGGTGAACGCCGACGTGACCATCGCCTCCGCGGTGCGCTTGCGGACCGACTTCACCGGGACCCGGGTCTGCCGGCCGTCGGGCGACACGGTGCCGGACGCCAGCCACGGCTGGTCGTCGCCGGGGTAGGTGGCCAGCGTGCGCGCCTCGGCGGACGCCTGGTGGGCCAGCACGTCCTCGCGGGTGACGATCCCGCCGGGGCCGGTGGCCTGGATGGAGTCCAGGTCGACGCCGAGGTCCCGGGCGAGCTTGCGCACCGGCGGCTTGGCGAGCGCCCGCCCGCCGGACCGCT
>JAPSIJ010000560.1 GCA_031178805.1 Cellulomonas sp.
CTGCCGGATGCCCTCCGCGAGGTCCAGCAGCGCCGCCCCGTCCTCGAGCCGGGCGGCCTGCGCCTCGAGCTCCGCGCGGCCCTCGTCAGCCGTCTGCTGCTGCGCGTCCAGCGCCGCCTGCTGCGCGCCGACCTGCGCCTGCGCGGCGTCGAGCTGCGGCTGGACCTGCGCGAGCGCCCCCGCCTGCTCCGCCTGGGTGCGCTGCGCGTCGAGCGCGGCCTGCGCCGCGTCGATCTGCTGCTGCGCGGCGTCCAGCTGCGCCTGACCGGCGGCCAGCTGCTGCTCGCCGGCCGCGATCTGCTCGCGGCCCGAGTCGATCTGCGCGCGCTGCTCCTCGAGCTGGGCGGTGGTCTGGAAGGGGTCGAGGGCGCCCGCGACGCCGTCGACCTCCGCCACGTCGGCGAGCGCGGCGCTGATCGCGGCGCGCTGCTCGTCGGTGAAGGCCTCGTCCCCGCCGGTGTGGAACACCACGGTGCCGCTGCCGCCGCTGGCCGAGGGGAACTCCTCGGCCAGCTGGTCGGTGACCTCCTCGGTCGCGGTGCCGGGGATCGTCACCGCCGAGGTCAGGGTGCCGCCGAAGGCGACGTAGGCGCCGCCGGCGAGCGCGAGCACGAGGACCCAGGCCGCGACGACGGCCCAGGCGCGGCGGGCGGCGAAGCGCCCGAGTCGGTAGAGGAGTCCTGCCATGGTCCCTGTTCTCTCGCTGGGTGGGTGGGGAGGGCGGGGCGTCAGTGCTCCGGCATGTACCCGGCGCGCACGCTGTGCACGAGCCGGTCGACGAGGGCGTCCCACGCCGCGCGCGCGTCGGGCGCGGCGGGGTCGGTGGTGGTGACCCAGTGCATCGCGATCACGGCGACGCCGTGCACCAGGGAGGACACGAGCAGCCGCACGTCCAGCAGGTCGGCGTGCGGGTAGCGGCGCACCAGCTCCGCGGACAGGTGCTCCGCGACCCGGGAGAACGCCTCCTCGGCGAGCATCTGCGCCCGGGGGTCGTGGCCCTCCGCGAGCGGGCCGAGCGCGCCGGCGAGGTAGGTGATCGCCGCGGGCAGGTCGGCGCCGCGCAGCGTCTGGGCGAGCTCGTCGAACATCGACGCGCGGGTGCCGTCCCCGACCGGGGTGGCGCTCGCGGCGGCCTGCACCTCGTCGATCACGCGGCCCAGCCGCTCCGTGCACGTCGTCAGCACCACGTCGTCCAGCGACCCGAAGTGGTTGAACACCGTGCGCCGCGACACGTCGGCGCGGGCGGCGAGCTCGTCCACCCCGAACTGGGCACCGCCGCGCTCCGCGATCAGCGCGTCGGCGGCGTCCAGGATCGCCCGGCGGGAGCGCGCCTTCAGCGCGGTCCGCCGGTCGGTCGCGGGGTCGTCGAGCGTCACCCGCAGACCGTAGGCAGGTCGGTGCACTCAGTGCAACCGTGCACGGGGTGCAGCGATGCCGGTGTGGCTCAGGTCACCAGCCCCGCGCGGTGCGCGACCGCCGCCGCCTCCAGCCGCGTCCGGCAGCCGAGCTTCGCCAGCACCCGGCTGACGTGCGTCTTCGCGGTCGTCTCCGACACGGTCAGCGCGTCGGCGACCTGCTGGTTCGACCGGCCCTCCCCGAGCAGCACGAGCACCTCGCGCTCGCGGGCGGTGAGCAGGTCGAGGCCCGGCGGGGGCGCGGCGGGCGGCCCGGGCGCCGCGGCCGTCATCCCGGCCAGCACCCGGCGGGTGACCTCGGGGGCCAGCACCCCGTCGCCGGCCGCGACCCGGCGGACCGCGTCCACCAGCTCCGCCGCGCCGACCGACTTCAGCAGGAACCCCACGGCGCCCGCCCGCAGCACGCCGAAGACGTACTCGTCCAGGTCGAACGTGGTCAGCGCGACCACCTGCGCGGAGCCCTCCGCCGTGATCCGGCGGGTCGCCTCGATGCCGTCGGTGCCCGGCATCCGGATGTCCATCAGCACCACGTCCGGGCGCAGCGCCCGGGCGT
>JAPSIJ010000561.1 GCA_031178805.1 Cellulomonas sp.
GGCGCGTGCGTCCCGGGTCCGGCCGGCACGACGGTCCGCGTGGTCGGCGTCGTGAGCGACACGACCGCCGAGCACGACGCGGACGCGCGCGTCGCCCGGGTGCTGGAGACCATGCCGGCGGCGTTCGCCCTGCTGGACGACGCGTGGCGGTTCCGGCACGTGAACGGCGCGGCGGGCCGCCTGCTCGGCGTCCCGCCGGACGAGCTCGTCGGCGCGCTGCTGTGGGACGCGTTCCCGGGTGCGCGGCGCACGGAGCTCGGCGCCGCGCTGCGCACCGCCGCGCGCACCGGCCGCGACCAGCACCTGGAGACCTACCTGCCCGGCCGGCGGGCGGGCTGGTACGAGGTCCGGGTCTGGCCCGGGCCCGACGGGCTGTCGGTGTACGCCCAGGACGTGACCACCCGGGTGCGGGCGCAGCGCACGACCGTGCGCGCCCACCGCCACGCACGCCGCGCCCTGCGGTCGGTGGAGCGGCACGCGCGGGGGCTGGCGCTGCTGGCCGCCGTCCGCGACGACCTGGGCGCGACCTTCGACGTCGAGGAGGGGGTGGTCCGGTTCGCCCGGCGGCTCGTGCCGGCGCTGGGCTCCTGGTGCGTGGTGACGCTCGCCGACGAGCGGGGCGCGCTCCGGGACGCGGCGTGCTGGCACGACGACCCGGCGCTCCGCGCGACCGTGGCCCGGTACGCCGCCCTCCGCCAGCCGGCGCTGCCCCCCGAGGCGTTCCTGCGCCGGGCGCTGCGCACCGGCCGGCCGGTGGTCGTCGAGGACGCCGCGACCGCCGGCGGGGCCGTGCTGTCGGGCGAGGCGCGCGACCTGCTGCACGCCCTGGGCCCGCGGACCGCCTACCTCGTGCCGATGCGCGCCCGCGAGCGCACGGTGGGCGTGCTCTCGCTGTACCTGGACCCCGGCCGGCCGGACCTCGAGGCCGACGAGGTCGCGACGCTGACCCAGCTCGCGGACCGGGCGGGGCTGATGCTGGACAACGCCCGGCTGTACGCCGAGCAGCGCCACATCGCCGAGACGCTGCAGCGGTCGCTGCTGAGCGACCCGGTGCAGCCGCCCGGTGCCCGGGTCGCGACCCGGTACGTGGCCGCGGCGGCGGCCGCCCAGGTCGGCGGCGACTGGTACGACGCGTTCGACCAGGACGGCGCCGGCTCGGTCCTCGTCGTCGGCGACGTGATGGGGCACGACACCCGCGCGACCGCGGCGATGAGCCAGGTCCGCACCCTGCTGCGGGGCATCGCGCACAGCACCGGCCTGCCCCCCGCGGCGCTGCTGCGACGGCTCGACCACGCCCTCGCCGACCTGGACGTGCGGGCGGTCGCCACGGCGGTGGTGCTGCGCCTCGAGCCCGCGACGGGCGAGCACCCGGTGCGGCTGCGGTGGGCGAACGCCGGCCACCTGCCGCCGGTCCTCGTCACGCCGGACGGCCGCGTGACCGAGCTGCACGCCGCGCAGCCCGAGCTCGTGCTCGGCCTGGTCCCGGGCACCGAGCGGCGCGGGGCGGTGACCACGCTGCCGGCCGACGCCGTGCTGCTGCTCTACACCGACGGCCTCGTGGAGCGGCGCGGCGAGGACCTGCGCACCGGCCTCGCCCGGCTGCGGCGGGTGGTCGCCGATCTGGTGGCGGAGGCCGGCGGGGCGCCGCACGTCGACCCGGACGCCCTCGTCGACGGCGTGCTGGCCCGGATGCTGCCCGGCGGGCGCGCGGACGACGACGTCGCGGTGCTGGCGGTGCGGATCCGGCCCGCCGGCCGCTGACCCGCGCGTCCGCCGCGGGTCAGCCCGCCGCGGCTGCGTTCGCCGCGGGTCAGCCCGCCACGGGTCAGCCCGCCGCGGGTCAGCCCGCGGCCTCGGCCGCGGTCCGCAGGTCCGCCACGAGCGCGGCGAAGGCCTCGTCCCAGCCGTCCCGGCCGCGCAGGCGCAGCAGCGCCGAGGGGTGCGCGGTCACCAGCACCGCGGCGTCC
>JAPSIJ010000562.1 GCA_031178805.1 Cellulomonas sp.
GCTCGTCGCCCCACGCCGCGTCGGTGTCCTCGGCGCTGCGGTCGGGGATCAGCGGGGCGTCGTCGCGGGCCGCCTGCGGACGGACGGCGCGGCGCGGGCGCTTCGGCTCGGACGGGGTCGTGCTCACACCCTCATCCTCCCACCGGGCACGGGGCGGGCGGGGCGGGGGCGGGCTGGCGCGGGGCACCGGGCGCCGGGGCGCGGAGAGCTGAGCGCGCGGTTCGGGCGCGGGGCTGGCGCGGGATCGCGGAGGTCAGGCGCCGGGGCGCGCGTCCGGGGCGCCGGGGGCCTCGTGCCGGCCGGAGCCGTGCGGCTGGTCGGCGTCCGGGCGCAGGGCCGCACCGGCCGCGCCCGCACCGGCCCCGCCCGCGCCGGCCCCGCCTGCGCCCGCCCCGGTCGTGCCGACCCGGGCCGCGTCCGCCTGGGCCGCGAGCAGGTCGCGGATCTCCTGCAGCAGCAGGATGTCCTCGGACGGGCGCGCGGGCTCGGCCTCGACGCCGCGCTTGCGGCGCTCCGCGAGCCGGTTGAGCGGCAGCACGATGAGGAAGTAGACCGCCGCGGCGGTGAGCAGGAACTGGATCACCGCGCTGATGATCAGCCCGAGGTCGATGGTCGAGCCGTTCCACGGGCCGAGGACCCACTGGATCTCCGGCCTGCCGAAGATCATCCCGACGAGCGGGTTGATCAGCCCGGTGTTCAGCGCGCTGACGATGGTGGTGAACGCCGCGCCGATGACGACGCCGACCGCCAGCTCGATCGCGTTGCCGCGCGAGATGAAGTCCTTGAACCCCTGGAAGACCTTCCCGAGCCCGCGGGCGCGCTCCGAGGCGGTGCGCAGTCCCTGGTGGAGCGTGTCGCTCATCGATCCTCCAGCGTCCTCGGGAGCGAGATGTCCCGATCATCCCACGATGACCGCGCTGAGCACCCGGGATGCCGCCGCCCCGCCGAGCTGCACCGACTCCTCGGGCGTGACGGCCAGCAGCACGGGTCCGGGGGGATCCGGGCCGGCGTCGCCGCCGAGCAGCCCGCCGCCGGCGTCCGGGGCGTCGGCCGCGTCGGGCCCGGCGAGCACGGTGGCGGCGCGGGCGACGAACTCGGGCTCGGCGCCGTCGTGCGCCGCGGCCGCCACCACGTCGACCCGCATCCCGGGCCGCAGCACACCCGCGACACCCGCGTCGGCGAACCGCACCGGTACCACGACGGTGCCGTCCGGCGGGGCGGCGTCCTCGGCCACGAACAGCCCCGGCGCCAGCACCAGACCGGCGGGCACGGGCACGGCGAGCCGTCGCCCGACCGGGTCGGGTCCCTCGTCCGGCACGGCGGGCACGTCGGCCAGCGGCACCGGGCGGAGCGCGACGTCGTCGTCGCCCAGCGTGGCGCCCGCCGCCAGGTCGCGGGCGGCGACGGTCAGCGTGCGCGTGGGTGGGTCGGGCGGCCGGACCCGCTCGACGACGAGCAGCACGGCGAGGCCGGCGCACAGCGCGGCCAGCGGCCGGCGCGCCCGCCAGCCGAGCACGCGCAGCCGCCGGCGGGCGGTGGCGGGCAGGCGGTCGGCGAGGTCCATGCCCGGGACGGTAAGCACCGGCCTCGGTGCGTGTCCGGGCCGGGCGGCCCGCCCTGGGGACGACGGCCGGCGACGCCGCCTGTGGACGGCTCGGCGCCGCGCGTCGGCGCGGGCGGGCGGGTCAGCCCGCGGCGGGCTTGGCGGCGGAGCCGCTCGAGGCGGGCGCCGGGGCGGAGGTGCTGCTGGAGGACGAGCCGCTGCCCGAGGAGGTGGAGCCGCCGGAGGTCGAGCCGCCGGTGCTGGACGACGTGCCGCTGGACGAGGTGCTCGACGAGGAGCTGCTCGACCCCGTGGACGAGGAGGTCGTGGAGCGCGAGTCGTTGCGGTAGAAGCCCGAGCCCTTGAACACGACCCCGACGGAGGAGAACACCTTGCGCAGCTTCCCGCCGCACGCGGGGCACT
>JAPSIJ010000563.1 GCA_031178805.1 Cellulomonas sp.
CGGCCCGAGGTCGTGCGGATGGCCCTGGACTCGCTGCGGTACTGGGCGCAGGAGGTGGGCGTCGACGGCTTCCGGTTCGACCTCGCGGTGACCCTCGGGCGCGGGCACGGCGGGTTCGACCCGGACCACCCGTTCCTGGTCGCGGCCGGCGCCGACCCGGCGCTGCACGGGCTCAAGCTCATCGCCGAGCCGTGGGACGTGGGCCCCGGCGGCTGGCGGACCGGGGCGTTCCCGCCGCCGTTCGCCGAGTGGAACGACCGGTTCCGCAACTCGGTGCGGTCGTTCTGGCTCGCGGACCCCGCGCGCGCCGCCCGGGGCCTGCCGGACCACCGGGTCCGCGACCTCGCGACCCGGCTCAGCGGGTCCGTGGACCTGTTCGGGCACACCGACCCGCCGCTGCTGCGCGGCCCGGTGGCGTCGGTCAACTACGTCACCGCGCACGACGGCTTCACGCTGGCCGACCTGGTGACCTACAACCACAAGCACAACGAGGCCAACGGCGAGCAGAACCGGGACGGGACCGACGACAACCGGTCCTGGAACCACGGCGTCGAGGGCCCGGCCGCGGCGGACTCGGTGGCGGCCGACCTCGTGCCGCTGCGCCGCCGCTCGATGCGCAACCTCCTCGCCACCCTGCTGCTCGCGGCGGGGACCCCGATGATCACGGCCGGCGACGAGACCGGCCGGACGCAGCGCGGCAACAACAACGCGTACTGCCAGGACTCGGAGCTGTCCTGGCTGCGCTGGGAGCAGGAGCCGTGGCAGCACGACCTGCTCGCGACCGCCCGGCACCTGACGGCGCTGCGCCGCGCGCACCCGGCGCTGCGCGCGACGCGGTTCTTCACCGGCCGGGCCGTCGACGGCGGCCGGGCGGACCTCGCCTGGTTCGACCCGGCCGGCGCGCCGTTCACCCACGCGCGCTGGCACGACGGCGACCTGCGCACGCTGCAGATGCTGCGCGCGCTCGACGGCGACGCGGTGCTGCTCGTGGTGAACGGCTCGCTGGACCCGGTCCCCGTGGTGCTGGCCGACGACCGGGAGACCACCTGGGAGCTGGCCTGGGACTCCACGTGGGAGCACCCCGGCGAGGCCGAGGACGCGGCCGCCGCCGGGGCGCTGCACCAGGGGGCCGGCACGCGGGTGCTGCTGGAACCGCTCAGCCTGCGGGTCTACGTGGCCTGACGGGCCCCGGGCCGGCCGGCACGCACCGGCGCGCCGCCCCGGGGTCCGCTCAGCCCGCGTTCGCGACCAGGCCGACCTCCGCGACGGAGGCCAGCCCCTCGTGCCGCGGCACGACCCGCACGCTGTACCCGAACGGCCCGGACGCGTCGAGCCGCACCTCGCCCGCGAAGGCGTACCGGCCGCCCTCGAACGCCTCGGTCAGCGCCAGCGGGTCGACCGCGTACCCGGCCAGCTCGTCCGCCTCGGTGACCCGGCCGTGCACGACCTGGACCTCGACGTCCTCCGGGCGCAGGTCGCCGAGGGCGACGTAGGCCGTGACCTGCAGCGCGTCGCCGACCTGCGGCGCCTCGCCGACGCCGCCGGACTCCACGTGGTCCACCCGGACGTGCTGCCAGCCCGCCCGGACCCGGCCCTTCCACGCGGCGAGCTCGCGCGCGCCGGTGAACGCGCCGGTGGTCAGGTCGCCCGCGAGCGCCCGGCCCGCGGCCGCCGCGGGGGCGTACAGCCGGTCCACGTAGTCCGCGACCATCCGGGTGGCCTGCACCTTCGGGCCGAGGGTGGCGAGCGTGTGCCGCACCATCTCCAGCCAGCGGCCGGGCAGCCCCCGCTCGTCCCGGTCGTAGAACCGGGGCGCGACCTGGTGCTCGATCAGCTCGTAGAGCGCCGCCGCCTCCAGGTCGTCGCGGCGGTCCGGGTCCTCGACGCCGTCGGCGGTCGGGATGGCCCAGCCGTTCTCGCCGTCGAACCACTCGTCCCACCAGCCGTCGAGGATCGACAGGTTGA